>JAGXHB010000252.1 GCA_024636425.1 Roseobacter sp. | reverse complement strand
ATATCTGCGGCGATTGTGCGGGCAATGCGATCGGCAATAAGGGTCATGACAAGCTTTCTTTCGTGAACAGACGCCAGTGATAGCGCTGCTGAACAAGGCCGCCAAGCCCTAGACTATGCGTTGGAGCTTTGAGGCCCAGTTTTGGTGCCGGTTGAAAAAGGTCGTGAATATCAGACAGACATGACGCCCAATTGTGCGCCTGTACCGGTCCTGACCTGCCGCTCTAAATCGACACGCTCTGCCGCTGTGCGGCGCTTCGTTCCGGTTATTCGCTGCTTTTGCTCAAGTCGGGGCATCAGGAGCCCGCAAGCAAAGCTTTCCGAACCGTTTCATCCCAGCCTAAGTAAAATCTGTCCCCGTCATGGATGACCGGACGTGCCATGACCTTGGGTTGGGCCGCGATCTGTGCTTCTGCCTCTGAATTCTTCAGCCAGTCGTTGAGCGCTCGGTAGTCATTCGATGTGCGGTCCACGAGCCGATCTCCGAACTCTTGGATCAGGACCGATAGCTCTGCCTCGCTCAACGGCTCCGCCCGGACATCACGGAACAAGACATCCAGCCCTTCCGCCTCCAATGCTTTACGCGCTTTCTGGCAGAGTGCGCAAGTCTGTAAGCCGTAGATCATCATGTCGGAACCTCCCTTGGCGTCGCCCCGCAACCTCCGCCATCATCCCCCCGAAAGCAATCGTCTGAGCGGGTATTTTTGCCTCCGGCGGGAGCGTTCGACCGGAATATGCACATCGTCGCCCTGTGCGCCTGCCCGAAGGAAATGCACCGACGCGTCAGGGCGCGGCAAGCGCCTGTTCGATGCCGCCGGTGCAAAAGTCGACCAAAGTTAAGCGGTAATCCAGCGCGCTTTCGCTGGCGGGTTCGCCCGACAGACCTGCAATCCTGACGCGACTGGCAACAATCGACAGCATCGAGGCCACTGTCAGCGTCAATACAGTCGCAACCGCCTTGGCCGATGCATCCGGGTAAATGCGCCTCATTTCCGCGATAAAATCCTGTGCGACAGGGTCATAAAGATCACGCACCTGCATATAATACTGATCGTCGGACACGATCCGCGCGATCAGCTGCGCATAGGCCCGCCATTGCGGATCCCCCCGCGATGCGATCTCAAGATAGGGGGTCAGATAGGCATCAACCAAGTCCCTGATGGTAATACCGCCGCGGGCTTGCAGCGCCTTCAGCGCGTCGGTGCGCAATGCGTTCAGCGTGGCGGTGCGGCGCGCAAGAACCGTGGCGAACAGCTCTTCTTTCGATCCGCCGTGAAAGCTGACAACGCCCAACGTCACCCCCGCCTCGCGGGCGATCTGGCGAATCGTCACTGTGGCGAATCCGTGGGCGGCAAAGCATCTTTCGGCAGCATCCAAGACGCGGTCCTTGGTTGCCTCTCCTCGTGCAAGTCGTCCGTCTTTGGGAGGGGTTAGCTCATTTTGTTCAGGCATTTGCGGCATTTGGTTTATCTCCGGATCGGGCTCGGGTCGCAAAATAAAACCACGGATTGACTTTTTATACGGACGTTCAGATAGTTTGTCCCGAGGACAGAATGCCGGAGGAGAAGGTCCGGCGCAACTGGGAGGAGACATTTATGAGATTGAATACTTTAGCGGCCAGCGCTTCATTGGCTGTGGCCATGTCGCTTGCACCTGTGCTGCAGGCCGAAGAGCTGGACGTGACAGCGGTTGCCGGGCACCCGCCCGTTTTCCTTTGGGTCAAAACCCTGTCGGAATCGTATATTCCTGCGGTGGATGCCGCGCTGGACGGCACCGATTACGCCGTCAACTGGACCGAAGCCTATGGCGGCACGCTGGCCAAGGTGGGCGGCGAACGTGCCGCGATGGAAGACGGTCTGGCGCAGGTCGGGATTGTCTCATCCCTGTTCGAACCGTCATTGCTGAGCCTGCAGAATGTCAGCTATGTGACGCCCTTCGGATCGCCCGACGTCGATCTGGTTCTGACCACCGTTGACGGTATGCACGACGAAATCCCCGCGATGCGCAAGCTGTGGGAGGATCTGGATCTTGAATACCTCGGCGGCGGTTTCGGGCTTGAAGACTATCTGCTGATGACGACTTTTCCTGTCACAAGTCTGGATGACCTTCAGGGCCGCAAGATCAACGCACCAGGGCCTGCGGTGAACTGGCTGAAGGATACCGGCGCGGTTGGCGTGTCGGGCAATCTGACCACCTACTACAACGATATCCAATCAGGGGTTGCCGAGGGCGTGATCGTGTTTCCAACGGCAGCTGCCGCGGCCAAATTGCACGAGGTCGCGCCTTATGTGACGCGCGTGCATTTCGGTGCCCAGTTTGCCGGCGGGATCGTCGCGCAGAAAAGCTGGTTTGACGATCAGGATCCGGTGGTTCAGGCGGCGTTGCGTGACAGCGCCGATGTGTTTGCAGCCGACTATCGTTCAGGGTTGGAAACGCGTGTGGCTGCTGCGTTTGAGGCGATGGAAGCGGGTGGCGCTCAAATCAGCGAGTTGTCCGAGGAGGAGCGCATTGCATGGGCTGAAACCCTGCCAAATATCGCGATGGACTGGGCAAAGGATCTCGATGCCAAAGGATTGCCCGGCACAGAGGTTCTGACGACGTATATCGACCATCTCAAGGCCGCGGGCGTTTCGCTGCCGCGTGACTGGTCTGTCGAGTGAGACCCGACGCAACATCACAGGGCAAGGCGCGCGGGCGCCTTGTCCGGACTGCGGATGCCATCATGGGCACGGCCAACGTGGTCGCAACCTTGTGGATTTTGGGGCTGATGGTGTTGATCGTCTGCGACATTCTGGGTCGTGAAACGCTGGGTCGTCCGATCGCGGGGGTGCCCGAGATGGTCAAATACTCGATCGTCGGCATTGTTTTCCTGCAGATCGCGCACACGCACCGCAAAGGCGAGATGATCCGCTCGGATGGAATCCTCGGCATGGTGCGGCGGCGTTCGCCCTTTGCGGGGCGGATGCTGGACATCATTGCCCAGCTCTGCGGTGCAGCCTTTGCGGCGACGCTGGCGTGGGCCGTGTGGCCCAAGGCGGTACGGGCCTTTGAACGTGGCGAAATGGAAGGGGTACAGGGTCATTTCACCTTGCCGGTCTGGCCTTTTCTGTCGTTGATCGTCCTGGGTTCCGCACTGTTGGCGCTGTCATTTCTCCTGACGGCCCTTGCAACACTGAATGAAAAGCGGAGCGTCTGAAATATGGACCCGATTATCGTGGGCTATCTGTCGCTGGGTGCGATTGCGATTGCCATTTATGCAGGTCTTCATGTTGCCATTGCCTTGGCGGGCGTGTCTCTTTTCGGGGTCTGGGCCATCACGGGCAAGCTGTCGCTGGCGATGAATTTCGTGGCGCTTGCCGCCACCGACAGCATTGCGGATTATACATTCGGCGTCGTGCCGTTGTTCGTCTTGATGGGGCTGGCCGTTTCGGAAAGCGGTATGGGCCGCGATACTTTTGCCGTCATCTCACGTGGGTTGCGTCGCTGGCGTGGCGGACTGGGGGTGGCGACCGTGCTGTCGAATGCGGTTTTCGCCGCCATCACCGGAATTTCAATCGCGTCGGCGGCTGTGTTTTCCAAGATCGCCGTGCCGGAAATGGTGCGCGCAGGCACCGACCGCAGTATCGCGGTGGGCATCGTCGCCGGATCGTCGGTGCTTGGCATGCTTATTCCGCCATCGCTTTTGTTGATCCTGTTCGCCATCCTGACGGATTCATCGATCGGCGATCTGTTCATCGGCGGTATCGGTCCGGGAGTTCTGCTGGCGTTTGCCTATATCCTGTACCTCAGCGGTCTTGGCATCGTGCGTCCGCATCTGTTCGAGGGGATCAAGGCCCCCGAAGAGACACAGCGCACGCCCGTCTGGGCCATTCTGCCGGTGATCGGGCTGGCCACGCTGGTTCTGGCAGGGATCTATATGGGCTTTTTCACGCCAACCGAAGCTGGGGCCGTGGGTGCCGCTGCGGCACTGGCCATCGGTTTTGCAATGCGCCGGATCGGGACAACTGCGGGATGGCGCATTGCCGTGCAGACCGGTCACATCACGGCGGCGGTATGCTTTCTGATTATCGGGGCCTCCATCTACAGCCGGATGCTGGCCTATTCCGGTTTGCCCGCTTCCATCACTGAAATGGCAATAAACTCCGGCATCGGTCCAACGGGCTTTTTGCTGCTGTTCGCGGGGCTTCTGATTGTGCTGGGGACCGTGCTGGACAGCTCGTCCATCATGTTGGTGACGGTGCCACTGGCCTACCCTGTCACGCAGCAAATGGGCATTGATATCGTGCATTTCGGCCTGATTACCGTGCTGGCCGTGGAAGTCGGCCTGCTGACGCCACCCTTGGGTCTGTCTGTTTTTGTGGTGCATGCCACGCTGAAGGAGACGGGCATCACCCTTGGCGAAGTCTTTCGCGGTGCCGCCCCCTTTGCCCTTATCATGGCGCTGACCTTGGTCGCGCTGGTCTTCATCCCTCAAATAGCGACCGGCCTTCTGGGCCGCTGAACAAGGAAACGAAATGCAACTGATTGATCTTGCCCGACCTTTGGAAAACACAGACTACGCAGATCCACCGGGTCTGGCCCCCAAAATCACCTATTTTGCACATGATGAAACCGCCGATCAGGTGCTTTCCTTTTTCCCCGGTGTGGGCCGAGACGGCCTGCCGGGAGGCGAAGGCTGGGCGGTCGAGCAGGTGACGCTTTCGACGCATAACGGCACGCATCTGGATGCGCCCTACCACTATCATTCGACGATGGACGGCGGCCAACGCGCCATCACCATCGACGAGGTGCCGCTGGAGTGGTGTATCGGGCGCGGCGTCAAGTTGGACTTCCGGTCGATGCCGGATGGCCACGTTGTCACCGCCCAAGAAGTCGAGGCCGAATTTGACCGGATCGGACACGATTTGCAGCCGGGCGACATTGTTCTGGTCAACACCGGCGCTGCGGCCCATTACGGCACGCCAGCATATGTTCCCAGCGGCTGCGGCATCGGGCGCGCGGCGACAAACTGGATGACGGCGCGTGGGATGCGGGTGTGCGGCACCGACGCTTGGAGTTGGGACGCGCCCTTTGTGCATACCGCGAAAAAGGTCGCGGAAACCGGCGATGCTTCCCTGATCTGGGAAGGTCACCGTGCCAGCATGGACCGCGCCTATTGCCACATGGAAAAGCTGGCCAATCTCGAAACCCTGCCAGCGACCGGGTTCGAGGTGCAGTGCTTTCCAGTCAAGATCAAAGGGGCCTCGGCTGGCTGGTGCCGCCCTGTCGCGATCATCAGGAATTAAGGGGAATACAAGATGAAACTTGCAACATTCGATGGCGGACAGGGTCCGCGCCTTGGAGCGCTCACGGCGTCGGGGACAGATCTGGTGGATCTGACCGCCACTGGCACGGCTGCACTGGCGAACATGCAATCGCTGATTGATGCCGGGCCAGACGGTCTGGCCGCCGCGCGCGCAGCACTTGATGCGGCGGCAGTATCGGTGCCGCTGACTGATGTGCGGCTGCTGGCACCCCTGCCATGCCCGCTACAGATCCGCGACGCATCCACCGCGCCGCGCCATATTGCCCATGCGCCTGTCGGCATGCGTCGGCTTGCTGCGGCAATGGCAGGCGAACCCGATCCCGGTCATGCCGAAGGATCGGTGCCCGACATCTACAAGGCCCAGCCGATATTCTACATCACCAACCGTTTCAGCGTGGCTGGTGACGGAGATACGGTCGTCTGGCCGGACTATTCCAGCTACATGGATTACGAACTGGAGGTTGCCGTCGTCATAGGTAAACGTGGGCGTGACATCGCGGCTGATGATGCTCTGGGACATATCTTCGGCTTCACCATCTTCAACGATTTTTCGGCGCGCGATACGCAGCTGCGCGAAATGCAAGGCATGCTTGGCCCGGCCAAAGGCAAAAGTTTCGACGCTGGCAATGTATTCGGTCCATGGATCGTGACCACGGACGAGATCGCGGATTATCGGAACCTGCGCTGCGTGGCCAAAATTAACGGGCGCACCGTCACCGACAGCCGTCTGGGCGAGATGCTGCACGGGTTTGAGGACATGATCGCCTTCATCTCGCATGCCGAAACCTTGCATGCGGGCGAAATCATCGGCGGTGGCACTGTCGATGATGGCTGCGGGCTGGAGCGGTTCGAATTTCTCGCAGATGGCGATGTTGTGGAGCTGACAGTCGAGGGCATCGGCACACTGACGAACACGGTTGTGCGCAAGGGTTGAAGCAAGCATTTGACCAGGGGCCTGCTCCGGCGTGAACCAGTGTCCTGACCCCGGTTCGCGTCGGGGTAGTTCCGGCGAAACTGCTTCAGCGCATATCCCTCGGGGCAGACGTATTGGTTGTTCTGCGCGTTCCAGTTGAAATCTGTGCGTGTCCAGATCCCATCGGGGCGTCCGGCGGGCGACAGTCGTCTCGAGCAGGTGGCGCAGCAACGCGCTGTCTCGAAACCGACCTTAACGGTTCTTGGAAAGCGTCGAATGATCCGGGACACGGTCGCTCCGATCAAGGATGCAGAACCAGCAATACGCGAGGTTCAGATGCACCTCTTCGCACAGCCCCGCTCTGATCTTATGCCAAAACAGTGCGGGGTGCGGCATACGCCGGTGGGAGTTCTGAAGCTTCAGGTAAGGTCAATGGCCAAGGACCCACAGGGCAAGTGGAATTGTGGCGATGGCTGCAATGGTCTGAGACGTGACGATACCAGCCATCAGCGTACCGTCGCCCTTCAGTTGCCGGGTCAACACATAGGAAGTGGACGCCGTGGGGATCGCTGAGAAAACGATCAGCACCAGCGCCTCAATCCCGCCAAGGCCGACGGCGCGTGCTGTGAACGCGGCGAGCAGAGGCATCAACAGGAGGCGCAGGGCACTGCTTGCGGCCAGGGTTGGCCCGTTGCGACGCAGGGCGGCGGGTTGCAGCGCGGCCCCCACGCAGAGCAGGCCGAGCGGCAGGCTGGCTTGCGCAAGAAGGTCAAGAAAGCCCCCCGTACCGAAGGGAAGGCCCCATCCGGTCAGCGCCAACGCGATGCCCCCCAGGCAAGCCAGGATCAGCGGGTTGCGCGCCATGGTGCGGAGCATGGCAAGGGGGGTGCGGGCCTGTCCCGGCTCGGTCAAGGCCATGATCGACAGGACGTTGACCAAGGGCACAGCGATGGCAAGATAAACCGCCGCCCGTTCGATCCCCACGGGTCCGGCAAGGGTCGCAACGACGGCCAGCCCCAGATAGGTGTTGAAGCGCACCGTGCCTTGCAGCAGGGGGCCAAATCGGGCGGCGGGCATGGGATGGGCCCGTCGGGTCAGGGCCATGGCGAGTGCGGCGATCAGAATAGTTACGACGGCCGCACCGCCCAGACGAAGCATTTGTGGGTCGCGTACGGGTGCATCGGACAGACTGCTGACCAGAAGTGCGGGGAAAAGCACAAAATAGTTAACCCGTTCAGCGGCGGGCCAGAATGCGGGATCGGGAAAGCCGCGCTGAACAAGGATATAGCCAAGGCAGATCAGCGCAAAAAGAGGCCAGATAATGAAAAACAGCACTCTGATATCCCTTAAGTCCTGACCTGCGCAAAAAAAGAGCCGCACGGCGGGTGTCGCGTCGTAGCTTGGTTAAAGACCGAAGCGCAGGGATGGGCAAGCGGATTGCTGGAATGTTTTACGACGAAGTCTCTTTTATTTTCAGCTTCATAGCCGCGACCAACAGTCTTTCTGCGTCCAACGACTTCCTCCTTCAAGAGGCCTTCGCTGCAGAGGCCCCCTACCCGCCCACGGGCATCAACCAACCCGAACGGTCCAAAGCCACCGGTCACCGCCTCAGAACGCCAAAGAATAACGGCGACAAGCGTTTCAGAACTCGACTGTAGTTAAATCGCGGCGTACCCATCCCTTGAGGTAAATCTCTAAACATCAAAGGTGCTTTAGCAGAAAATGTCGCGCCCCATCTTCTGGATAGCCGTCAATCCGGCCAAACTCGCTGAATCCTAAACGCTTGTAAAACTCAGGTGCCTGAAACGAGTAAGTGTCGAGCCAGATCCCGCGCATACCCCGAACACGCGCCTCTTCCTCCATCCGCGCCATCAACTGGCCACCAATTCCCTTGCCGCGGCCCGGCTGTGCCACGGCCAGAAGCTCGACAAATACCCATTTCAGATCCAGCGCGAAACGGGCAGAAAGCCCACCAAGATATTGTCCGTCTTCATGCGCCTCGTAAAAAACCTTCTCGGTGTCAAACGACTTGCCCATGGCCTCGGCGTGGCTGTCGAGGAGCGCAAGAATGCGATCACGGGCAACATCCTCGGCGTCTTCGGAAGGACGGATCTCGATCATTCTGGCAACCTCCGGTCAATAGTTTGTTAAGGGCAGGAGGTAACGGGATTGGCTGATAACCGCAACAACCCCCTGATGAGCAACGGAACACTCGGAAGGGACAGACGTGCGACCAAAACCTCTGGCTGGTCGCACCGGCCCTCGTGAGCACAGGCTCCCAGCGGACGCATGAGCGCAGAAATGGTACCGCGTACAAATCCGACAAAAACAGTCTTGATTGTTGTCTGGCCAGCCTGTAGCTCGTGCCCGACCAAAATACTCAGAAATTGGACCTTTGAAGATGCCCCGTACGTCGCACCTCCTTTCTGCAAGCACCGCTCTTATACTGGCCGGGTCCGCTTTGCAGGCCGACACCTCCTATCCCTTGGAAATCGAAAATTGCGGCCAGGTCGTGACTTTCGACCAAGCGCCTGAGAGAGCGGTTGCGTTGGGCCAGAACAGCGCTGAAATCATGCTGTTGCTGGGATTGCAGGATCGAATGGCGGCAACGGCCTTCTGGCCCAATGCGGTTCTGCCGGAACTGGAAGCTGCCAATGATGAGGTCGAGGTTCTGACGGTGGAGTTTCCGACGCTGGAATCAGTCCTGTCAAAGCAACCGGACTTCGTCGCGGCAATGCTGACGACCCTGCTTGGACCGGACAGCAAGGTTGCCAAGCAATCGGATTTCGAGGACCTGGGCATCCCGTCTTATCTGTCGCCCAGTGCCTGTGCGACCACGATGGACGCGGGCGACTCCTACGGTTCGCGCGATGCCCTGTGGAGCATGGATCTACTTTACAAAGAGATCGAAGACCTGTCGCTGATCTTTGACGTGGCCGATCGCGGACAAGCTTTGATCGAAGACTTCAAGGCCCGTGAGGCAGCCCTGCGCGCCCGGTTTGCCGATACGGAAGACAAGACCTTCCTGTTCTGGTTTTCCAGCCCGTCGCCTTCCGATGACGCCTATCTTGGCGGCGGCAATGGCCCGTCGGGGTACATCGCGCATCTTCTTGGCGGATCGAACGCCATCAAGACCGAGGCGGATTGGCCCTCTCTTGGCTGGGAAGGGATCATGGCTGCCAATCCGACAGTCTTTGTCGCGACGCAGGTTGATCGCAACCGCTGGGATCTCGATACGGCAGAAAACAAGATCGAATTCCTGACCTCTGATCCGACCGTCAGCCAGATGGAGGCCGTTCGGAACGGACGTATCGTCGTGATGAGCGGGGCTGCGATGAACCCCAGTATCCGAACACTTTATGGTGCGGAGCAGATTGCCGAGCAGCTTGAAACGCTCGACCTGCAGTGATGTCGTCGGACGACACTGAACACGGTGCATTCCGTCTTGCCGCCATTCTCGGGGTGTCCTTGGTTGTTTTGGTGTTCGCGGTTGCCGCAGCGACTGCGATCGGTGACTACAGGATCGGCTTGGGCACGGTCTTTCTGTCCGTCACCAACGAACTTGGCCTAACGCAGGCTGACATCGCGCCCATCGAACAGAGCGTCGTGTGGAACCTGCGCCTGAGCCGCGCCCTGGTTGCAGCACTCGCCGGGGCGGGCCTCGCCCTGTGCGGGGCGATCCTTCAGGCGCTCTTGCGAAATGCCCTTGCCGAACCCTTCGTGCTAGGTGTTTCGGCGGGGGCGTCCACAGGCGCTGTCTGCGTGATCGTTCTGGGGATCGGTGCGGGCAGTTTGTCTTTGTCGCTGGGCGCGTTTGCTGGCGCATTCGGGGCATTTGCACTGGTAGCGCTTTTGTCGAACGGAGCGACCAGCGGGCCGAACCATACCATTCTCGCCGGTGTGGCCGCGTCGCAATTGTTCAATGCCTTGACCTCCTACATCGTCACCACGTCGGGCAATGCCCAACAGGCACGAGACGTCATGTTCTGGCTCTTGGGCAGTTTCGGCGGTGTGCGCTGGCCGGACTTCCAACTGTTGCTTCTTGTGGTTCTTGTCTGTCATGCGGTCTGTATCTGGATGGGGCGCGCGCTGGACGCTTTCACCTTCGGAGACGAGGACGCCGCCGCACTTGGTGTGCCCGTGGGGCGCATCCGGCTTATTCTTTTCGGCGTCACCGCGTTGCTGACGGCAACCATCGTGAGCATGGTCGGTGCCATCGGGTTCGTCGGGCTGGTGGTGCCGCATGCGGCGCGATACGTGGTCGGGCCGCTGCATCTGCGCCTGCTGCCGGCCTGTGCCGTGATCGGAGCGGTTTTCATGGTGGTCGCGGACATCGTCTCGCGGGTGATCGCTGACCAGCAGACAGTGCCTATCGGTGTCGTCACGGCCCTGGTTGGCGTGCCTTTCTTCGCCATCATCCTCTATCGCGCACGGCCCCAGCTATGAAGGTGGTTGCGGAAAACCTGGTGTGGGGCGTCAGAAACAAGACCATCGTGTCCGACGTGTCGCTCAACGTTGCGCAGGGCGAAACACTGGGTCTGATCGGCCCCAACGGATCGGGAAAATCCTCGCTGCTGCGGCTTTTGTCGGGGCTTAAAAGGCCCGGTTCCGGGCGGGTAGAGATTGACGGCAGCGACATTGCCGGCATCCCCCGCAAGGCGTTGTCGCGACAGGTTGCCTTTGTCCAGCAAAGTGCTGCGACGGATACCAACGTCACTGTGCGGGATGTTGTACGGCTGGGTCGGACGCCGCATCGGTCGGCGCTGGCAGGGTGGTCCGAAGCGGATGAAACCGCCGTCGCCACTGCGCTGGAGCGTGTCGACATGACCAGCCGCAAGGCACAGGCCTGGCAGACCTTGTCCGGGGGCGAACGTCAGCGCGTGCATATCGCGAGGGCGTTGGCGCAAGATCCGCAGGTCATGTTTCTTGACGAGCCGACCAACCATCTTGATATTCACCATCAGATCGAAATCCTGCGCATGGTGCGCGATCTGGATCTGACCAGCATCATCGCGTTGCACGATCTCAATCTGGCGGCCATGTTTTGCGATCGCATTGTGGTTTTGCAGGAGGGTGCGGTGCGCGCCACCGGCACACCCGATGTCGTTCTGACCCAATCGCTTTTGCGCGATGTTTTCCGTGTCGCAGCCGATGTAAGCCCGTCGTCTGACGCCGGGCGGCCTCATATCAGGTTTAAAGTGACGTAAGTGACCTTGTGGATTGAGGCGATGGCCCATCCGTCCGTCTTTCGCACATAGCACCACAGCCTGCAGGCTTGCAGCCCTAATCCGCTTTGCAAGGATTGCCGGACAGTGTTAGTCAGTCCGATCCTTGGAGGTACGTGACGAGTCATGGCGCAAAATTCAACTATTTATAAAATCGAATTGTCGGTCTCCGATATGGATCGTCACTATTACGAGACCCATAAGCTGACAGTCGCAAAGCACCCCTCTGAGACCGACGAGAGGTTGATGGTGCGCCTTGTCGCCTTTGCGTTGAACGCGCATGAGCATCTGGAAATGACCAAAGGGCTGTCGACGGACGACGAGCCTGACATCTGGCAGAAAAGCCTGAGCGACGAGCTCGATGTCTGGGTGGCACTTGGCTTGCCGAGCGAGAAAGTCCTCCGGCAGTCCTGCAACAAGGCCGCGCAGGTGATCGTCTATCCCTACGGTGGCAGAACTGCCGAAATATGGTGGGACAAAATCAAGAACAGCACCACCCGTTTCGACAATCTGCACGTCGTCAGCCTCCCCGAGGCAGATACGCTTGCCCTTGCCAAACTGGCCAACCGTGCGATGAAGCTGCAGGTCAACATTCAAGACGGCGAGGTCATGGTGAGCGTCGCGGAAAGCGTTGTCTACCTCACGCCCGAGACGTGGAAAGGCGCGGCGTAAAGCGCGGGCCGACGCGATATTGACGCCTCACAGCTTTGTCGGTACTCCAAGGCTTGTGTGGGACGACCCGCACCACCCCCTATTTTTCCGGGACGACCCGGCCCGACAAGGAGGGCTGAATGATGGCCTGGATCTATCTTGTTCTTGCTGGTTTTCTTGAAATCATCTGGGCGTTCTTCATGAAGAAGTCCGCTGGCTTCACGCTGCTGGTTCCCAGTGCGATCACCCTCATTACAATGATCGCGAGTTTCACACTCCTTTCGCTTGCCATGCGGTCGCTGCCCCTTGGCACCGCCTACACCGTCTGGACAGGCATCGGTGCCGTGGGCGCTTTTGCCGTGGGCGTCATGGTGCTTGGTGAAACTTTGACGCCAATGCGCCTGATCGCAGCACTTTTGATCGTCGCGGGAATTGTGCTCATGAAATTGTCAAGCTCCACAGCATAGACAAGGATGAGGCAGCGAAGCCTCACCCCCTCCCCACGGCAAGCAAAGGGGCGCTTTCAGGTACTCACCTATGGCCCGTTTTCCGGAGCCGGATCACCTATGGTGCGAACCAGAAGCCGATCGCGTAGATCGCGCCGAGACCAGCGGCCAGAAGTATCCAGTTATAGATCAACGCCCGCCATTCGCGGCTGGTGGTCTCGGGTCTTTGCTCAGGATGGATTTCGTCATCGTCAGACGTTGGATCAGGAAAATGCGCAGGCTGCATCTGATGTATTCCAGCTCGGAAATCGCCGAGCGCGAGGGTCCACTCGATGCGAACGTCCTTTCAGAAGGCAAGCGCTGCACGTGGCGAGAGCAGATATTGATACTGGCAGGCCTACGCGCAAGGGGGGCACCCTGCCCCGACTCATATATATTTACACCTATGATCAGCAGGCGGTTGTGCAGCGATCGCGACGCGCAACCAGTTGCACTGTATCGTCCTGACCCTTGCATGTTTTTTTCTTCGGCTATGGGGCAATACGCCTACCGCGACAGTGATAGTCGTTAAGGATCCAAGTATCGCAAAGCGATAGTGACTGGACAGGTTAACAAACAATAACGTATGTTCTACGGAATGTAGAAAATGCGATAAGCCATTGCTACACAACCTAAAGATGCCTCAAAACACCATACTCAACTTCAGGGTGCAATACTGAAGTTGGTTCGTATGTTGGGTTGAGGCATGTCAAGTCTGCTTAACCAGTGTCATGGTAAGACGATCACCTGATGATCACGCTCACTCAAGTCTGCTGCTGGACCACTGTTATGCTAGGCGATATTTTCAAGCCAATTCTTCGTTTGTTCTGCGTCGTGGGTAT
>JAGXHB010000251.1 GCA_024636425.1 Roseobacter sp. | reverse complement strand
GATCCGACACTCACGACAGGGCACGGCAGACCCGCGTAGCGCAGCGACTCCGCTGCCGAGACGGCCGCCTTGCGCTCCAGTTCGGCGAATTCAGCGTGAGCGGTAGCGCCGCGGACGGTGTAGCTTTCGCCCGCATGGGTCATCACGCCGCGAAGGCACCCGCTGTTGTGAAGGATCCGGCCAATCTGGACCAGAACAGGATCGTCCGGTCGAAGTCCGCCACGATGGCCGTCGCTGTCGATCTCGATCAGTGCGGGAACATCCGCTTGCGCCACAGCCTGCGCCTGCTCTTCGCTATCGAGGATCACAACAAGATCGCAGCCCCGAGCACGAAGCGCCTGGACGCGTTCCAGCTTCTGCGGCGCAATCCCGACGGCATAGAGAATATCGTCATGCCCTGCTTCGTGGAACACCTCTGCCTCGAACAGAGTCGAAACAGTGATGGGACCAAGCGTGCCGCCCGTCACAAGGCGTGCAACCTCAACGGACTTCGCCGTCTTCAAATGTGGACGTAGCGAGACGCCCAAGCTCTTCGCCTGACCGGCCAGTCGCGCGATATTCCGCATCATCCGCGTCTCGTCGAGCAGCAGGGCGGGTGTGGGAAGAGCAATTAGGTTGACCAAGTTGGGCTCTCTCATCGGTTAATCCTTCAGTGCACGGAGATCTAACGAAAAGCCGACATTGTCAGTGACTCCAGTTATTCTCGCTAATGGTCAAAGACTTGATATTGTAAACAAAGAACTCCTGGCGCCGGAGGATGAAAGTTGATTGGCAGATCATCGCTATGAAACGCCTAACCTTTCCGCAAAATGTAAATATCCATAATCCACCCGTGCTCTTTTCTTGCCAACTGGCGAGCGGAAATGATCCGCTCTGCGACATCCTGCACTCGCCCATGGTCCAGCAGCTGTTCTTCCATCCCCAGAAACGCACCCCACCAGATCGTCAGTCCATCCGTCGTCAGATGTTGAAAGCTGCACATACCGTCCAGCATCACAACAACCGTTTCAGCGCCATACGGCCACCCCGCTTCGCGCAAACGGCGACCTGTTGTGATCACCACCGCACCGTTAATGGTGTTCAGAGGCAACACATGGGCTGCCGTCAACGCCTGAATGGCACTAATTCCAGGCACTACACGCACGGACGGCTGAGGCACCAAGCGAGCGGCTATCCGGATTGTACTGTCGTATAAGGACGGATCGCCCCACACCAGCACGGCAACCGGACCTGACACTTTCGCATCTGCCAGCGCCGCCTGCCATCGAAGCGCAATTTCATCGTGCCACGCGTCAACACGATCGAGATACGGCTGCGCGGGATCACGCACTGGATAATCAAACTTGATGACCTGAGCCGTCGTGCCGCTGGCCGCGATCATACGGTGGCGAATTTCAGCAAGATCGGTCTTATCGTCGCCCTTATGTGGGACAAGGATGACAGCTACGTCTCTCAACGCCTGCGCTCCTTCCGCCGTAAGATGGCCTGGGCTACCAGTCCCGATCCCGATCAGCCATAGATCTTCGAGCATGTCGTTATCCCATAAAAAAATCCGGACCCATGAAGGGCCCGGAATAACTTTGGATTCTTGTCGTTTAGGCGGCGTTATATAGCCGGTCAGTGAAAAGGCCGCGCAGGTTACCCTTGCGCAGCGCCTTCGCTCCGGCCAGCACGGCCAGATCCACAAGTGGTTCGATCAGAACGACCAGCATATAGGCCGCACCAAAGGTCCAGACGGCGCTGAGATTGTCCGCGCCAGCACCCTGACCGTAAATCGCCCAAAATGCGACCCAAGCTACTACGCCGCCTTGATAGACACCGGACATTTTCAGCACGTGTGTATAAGACAGATCGACATAAGCGCGGCCTTGCGGGACCACACGTTTCGCCAACGCGTCAATGGCAAACAGCGGCACCAGCAGAGTGGTCAGATTCACAAAATACATCGGCAGATCAGTGGGAGCAAAGAACATGCCCTGGACAAGCAGACCAAGCGCCAGACCGATCGCAGAAGGTGCCGCGCCCAACAGCAAAAACAGCGTCGTGCCAAGGATCAGGTGAACCTCGGACACACCCACGGCGAAGTGGGGCAACACTTCAAAAAACAAAAACACGCCGACAGTGGCAAGCACCGTGCGCGAAGCAAAGGTAATAATGTCGCTTTTGGCCAGATCAGCGGCAACCAGTTTGGCGGAATAGCCGGTTGCAGCCGCTGCCGTGCCATAAGCAAAGACCAGTTTGGCGCCATCTACGACGCCGGGTTCGATATGCATTGAAATCGTCCTTATAAGAGCCGCCCCTCCGGCGGCGATGAATATGTAAAAAGGCCAAAGCCTTAGGTTATTACGGCAGGTCTCCTGACTTGCGGGTCGCGGCGCTTGGGACCTTCCCAGCCGGTTGGCCAGTGGTATTTCCTTTGCGCTCACCGCTTACAGTTGCGGGGGCAGTCCAAGCATCTCACTTGGTTCCCTTTTAAGACACTTTTTAAGTGTCACCGTGGGTCAAGCCTAAGTCAGTTCTACGCACACGGCAACGGTCAATCCTTTTTGGCCTTTCGCTAAAATAAGGCCAGCGGGCCATATAGTATAAGCGCGGGCGTGTCCGCGATCTCACCAGTCAGCTTCTCTGCCAAAGCGGCTACACTGGTGCGGGTCAAACGCTGTTCAGGGCCAGAGACATCCTCGGCCAGAAGGGCGGGCGTATCGGCGGGCAACCCGTGCGCATTCAGCAAGGCATAAAGTTTGGGAAATGTGCGCTTCCCCATAAAAACAACCGTGGTCGCGGTTGCGTCAGTCAACGCTGGCAGGTTCAGGTCTTCGGGAAGCTGACCGCTGATGTCATGCCCTGTCACGAACTGGACTCGCCGCGCGGTCAACCGTCTGGTCAGCGGAATTCCCGCCGCGGCGGCCGCTGCGATGGCCGAGGGCACTCCAGGAATAATCTCGTAAGGAATCCCCGCAGCACGCAGCGCGACCAGTTCTTCCTCCAGTCGACCGAACAGCCCGCCGTCGCCCGATTTCAAGCGCACCACACGTTGATCGATTTGCGCGTACTCCAAAAGCAACCGGCTGACGTGATCCTGCTTCGGAGAGGCGCGCCCTGCCCGCTTGCCGACCCCGACCAGATCCGCACCTGCTCGCGCATGTGCTAATATCGGACCCGACGACAGATCATCAAACAGCACCGCATCCGCGCGCTTGAGCCTATTTACCGCCTTGAGCGTCAAAAGTTCAGGGTCGCCCGGACCAGCGCCGACGAAGCTGACAAACCCCGTCATCAGATTTCCTCCGCAGTGATCAAATGGAAAAAGGTACCGGTCACTGACCCACGACAGGATCCGGTTTCAGGCACGGCCGTACCGTCGGCATCGGTCACTGCAGCAAGTGGTGCGTCGGGTTGTTCCAAAATGGTGGAGTAATGGAATTCATGTCCGCGCAAACGCGAGTCCGGCGCATGTCCCGGCATTGCGGAACTTAGGGTTGCCTGACGATATCCAAGGTGCAATTTGCGGGTTTCATAGCTGGTGACCAGCCCAAGTAAACCGACCATCTGGTGACGGACACCATCTTTGTCGATCAAGGCTTCGCCCAATGCCATATAGCCGCCGCACTCGCCATGTACCGGCCGCGTCTTGGCGTGTTCTCGCAGACCTCGGGCAAAGGTCTGCGCCGCCGACAGTCGGCCCGCGTGCAATTCGGGATAGCCTCCGGGCAACCAGATAAGGTCGGCCTTCAGGTCGGGCGCCTCATCGGCGAGTGGCGAAAACGGTAACACCTCAGCGCCAGCCGCGCGCCAACCTTCCACCAGATGCGGATAGGCAAAGGAAAACGCCGCGTCCTGAGCAAGCGCGATCCGCTGGGCTGGCGGGTCGGGCAGCCTGCCGCCAGCGTCCCCTCCGCCAACGCCGGTGCCACGCGCAGCAGCCTTGATCGCTGCAAGATCGACATGCGCCCTCAGGAAATCCGCATAACCTGCGATCGCGGCATCCAGATCAGGATGCTCCGCCGCCTGCACCAGCCCCAAGTGTCGCTCGGGCAGTGTCAAATCACCACGTCGGGGCAGTGCCCCCAACACGGGCAATCCAGCCTTTTCCATACCCAACCGCGCCAGCCGATCATGCCGTGGCGAGGCCACGCGATTTAGAATGACGCCAGCAAACGGCACATCGGGATTGTACTGCCTGAACCCCAAGGCCACCGCCGCCGCCGATTGCGCTTGCCCGCTGACATCCACCACCAAAACCACCGGCCAACCCATCAATGCCGCAGTCTCCGCACTGGCGCCAAAACCGCTTTGTCCGCGCGTGGCAACGCTGTCGTAAAGACCCATAGAGCCCTCTGCGACACAGATATCGACGCCTTTGGCTTGCCCTGCAATCGCGTCCAAAAGCCCTGCGCCCATCGCCCATGTGTCAATATTAAACGAGGTCCGTCCACTTGCCGCACGGTGAAAGGCCGGATCAATGTAGTCAGGGCCCGACTTGAACGCCTGCACCGACAGCCCGTCCTCGACGAAGGCGCGCAAAAGACCCAACATCACTGTGGTCTTTCCGGTACCCGATGAAGGCGCCGATATCAAAATTCCAGGAGCATCAATCATCGCCATGGCTCCAGTTGACCCAAGGACTTTCGGCGCTGACCGGGCGATAGCGGCGGTCGTAGGACGCCGAGTAAAGACAGCTTTCGGTGAACCCCTCACCGCCAAGCGCTGGTCCCACAAGGATCAGGGCGGTACGGGTGATGTCGGCATCGAGCTTTGCGGCAATATCGCAAAGCGTGCCGCGCACGATGCGCTCGTCGGGCCAACTTGCACGAAAGACGATGGCAACAGGACAATCGGCACCGTAAGCCGGTTGCAAGGTTTCGCAGACGTTGTCCAAATTCTGCACTGACAGGTGAATGGCCAGCGTCGCACCGGTGGCTGCAAAGTTCTCCAGCGTTTCGCGCTCGGGCATCGACGACGCCCGCCCTGGTGTGCGGGTCAACACCACCGATTGCGCCAGTCCCGGCAGGGTAAGCTCCGTCCCCAACGCGGCCGCAGCGGCAGCAAAGGATGGAACGCCAGGCGTAACGCTGACAGGAATGTCCAGCGCCCGCAGCCTGCGCAGCTGTTCGCCCATCGCCGACCAGACCGACAAATCGCCGGAGTGTAGCCTTGCAACGTCCTGCCCTGCCGCATGGGCCTGTTGCATCTCGGCAATGATCGCATCCAGATCCATCCCAGCCGTATTGACGATCCGCGCATCCGTCGGACAATGGCTTAAAATCTCTTCGGGAACCAGTGATCCTGCATAGAGGCAGACGGGGCAGGATGCGATCAGATCGCGCCCTCGCAGCGTCAGAAGATCGGGCGCGCCCGGGCCTGCGCCGATGAAATGAATGGTCATGTGGATGTCCCTTCTGCAATGGCACATGTGGCCATGCGGTCGATTGAAATGTGTCGAGGTGCCACCAGACGTGCGCCAACGCCCGCAGCTGCCAGTGCTGCCGCTTCGGCAACGCTGCCTGTTCCATATGCTGCATCAGAGACCTGCGAGCAGGTCATTGTGATTTGGCGCGCAAGCCGGTCGTGTGCGACAGCCCGCAGCGGCACGCGCAACTCTTCCGCCAGCGCTCGCAGTGCGGCGTTGGTTTCCTTGCCTTGTGCCGTCGCGATAAGGTCTGGTTTTTGGGAACCACAAGCCAGATGCAACACGCCCCGCAAGCTTTCCAAACTGGCCGAAGAGCGAAAACCCATGCCTGCGACCCTCATAGTGTGACGCTCCATTGCACGACCGGATAGCTGGCTTTCCATCCCCGTTTTCCACCCAGCGGTGCCGATTGCGCCAGTTCAATGCGCAACAGTTCTCCCCCCAGACGGTGCTGCACCTGAGACAACAACGCCTCACTTTCCAGCGTGACCGCATTGGCCACAATGCGTGTGCCTTGCGAAAGCCTTTCCTCAAGCCAGCTCAACAGCCCAAGCGTTAGCCCACCACCAACAAACACGACATCTGGCGGATCAAGTCCCTCCAGCACTTCCGGCGCATGTCCTTGGACAACACGCAACCGGTCCATGCCCAACCGCTGCGCATTTGCCCTGATGCGATCGGCACGGTCTGCGTGAGGTTCGATTGTAGTGGCGCTCGTCGTGGGGTGCGACAGCAGCCATTCGATCCCGATCGACCCCGAGCCACCGCCGATGTCCCACAGATGCGAGTACGGAACAGGTGCCAGCGCTGACAGGGTTAGGGCACGCACGGGCCGTTTGGTCATCTGTCCGTCATTGTCGAACCACCGGTCGGGCCTACCACTGGCAAGCGGCAGACTGTCGCCTGCGCCGCGTATCTCGACCGCCGCGCAGACAGGATGGGAAAAGGCGCAGTTATCCAGTTCATCAGCCAACGCATTTGTGCGCCGTTCGCGCGGGCCGCCTGCGGCCTCGAACACGCTCAGCCGCGTGGCGGCGAACCCTTGATCAGTCAGATATGTGCCCAGCTCCGCCACCGCTGCGCCGTCGCGCAGCAATAGGATCATGCGTGTGCCCGCAGTCAGCGCAGGGCGCAGCCGCGTCATCGGTGCTGCGTGCAGGCCGAAACACTCGGTCTGCTCAAGCGGCCACCCCATGCGTGCGGCAACCAATGCGAAGGTTGACGGAGACGGCAGGGCCACCCATTCATCCGGCGAAAGAGCGCGCGCGATGCTGCTCCCCGCACCGAACCAGAACGGATTGCCCGACGCCAGCGCCACCACTCGCCGTCCGCGCAATGTCAAAAGCCGTGCTATGCCATCAGCAAACGGCACCGGCCACTCGATCTGTTGCGCGTTCAATTCCGGCAACAACCTTAGATGGCGAGGCGGACCGATCACGAATTCCGCATCGTGCAGCGCCCGCAGGCTTGCGCTCGAAAGCCCATCCGGCGCATCTTCTCCTACGCCGACGATGGTTAGCCAAGGAACATCAGACATGATCCCCAACCTTCTTGTCCTTGGCGGCACGACCGAGGCCACCGCGCTGTGCCGGACACTGAGTGACAACGCGATTTCCGGTGTGGTTTCCTACGCGGGCCGCGTTGAAAGACCCGTGCAGCAACCGTTGCCCCAGCGTGTGGGCGGCTTTGGTGGTGTTGCAGGGCTGGTCAGGTATTTGCGCGCGCATGGCATCACCCACGTCGTCGACGCCACCCATCCGTTCGCCGCACAGATGAGCCGCAATACCGTACTGGCCTGCGCCGAGGCCCGCGTGCCGCTGATCGCGCTGACGCGCGCACCGTGGCAGGCCAAAAGCGGCGACCGCTGGACCCATGTGCCTGACATCGCCGGTGCCGTGGCGGCCCTGGCGCGGCCCGCTGCACGGGTCATGCTGGCGATCGGGCGCATGCATTTGAACGGCTTTGCCTCCAATCCCCAGCATTTCTATCTGCTTCGCCTGGTTGATGCGCCGGACATCGTGCTGCCCTTTCCCAACCATGCTGTCGTGCAGGCGCGCGGCCCGTTTACGACGGCGGATGACCTGTCGTTGATGCAGCACCACAAAATCGAACTTGTGGTGTCGAAGAACGCTGGTGGTACAGGTGCTGCTGCCAAGATCGCGGCAGCGCGCACGCTGGAGCTGCCGGTGATCATGATCGACCGGCCAGTTCTCCCCGACCGACTGCAGGCTCATACGCCGCAGGAGATCCTGGCGTGGCTGGGTCATTCCAGCACCGATCTGGGCGTATAGACGAACGGCACCCCATCGCGCGCGATCAGCCGCGTGGCAGATGTACCGACCAGAACCATCGTGCGCATATCCGCCATTTCAGGCTTGGCTTCGGGCAGCGGCACAACACGAATTGCTTCTTCGGGCGTCGACACCGCGCGGGCAAAGATCACTGGACGTGCATCCTGACAGGCGTCGTTCAGCACCTCCAGAACGCGGGCAAATCCATCAGGTCGCGCCTTCGAGCGCGGATTGTAAAAGGCCATCGCAAAATCGGCTTCGGCCGCCAGCCGCAAACGTTTTTCGATCAACGCCCAAGGCTTGAGATTGTCGCTGAGGTTGATAGCGCAGAAATCATGGCCAAGTGGCGCGCCCACCCGCGCCGCCGCTGCCAGCATCGCGGTGATACCCGGCAGCACATCAATCTGTAGTGTACGCCAGTGCTGCGGGCCACTTTCGAGCGCCTCAAAAACCGCAGCCGCCATGGCGAACACGCCCGGATCCCCTGAAGACACCACGACCACGCGCCGCCCGTCGGCAGCCATTTCCAGTGCGTGTTGCGCGCGTTCAAGCTCTACTCGATTGTCGGAAGGGTGTAACGTCAGCCCCGGACGCGCCGGTATCCTGTCAACATACGGGCCGTAGCCCACGATGTCGGACGCCAGTGCCAGCGCCGCGGTCACTTGCGGCGTCACGAGCGCAACGTCACCCGGCCCCAAACCTACAATCGCCAGCCCCCCGGTCACGGGCGACGCCCCTGACCATGCACCATGACGATCGAAAAGTACGGTGTGACCCGACCTTCGGCCTGAGAGAGTTTTTGCACCGTTTGCTCGCTCAGGCTGGCACATTCCACCAGCCATGCGTCGTCGTATTTCCCGGCAGCCCGCAGCGCATTGCGCACCCTGTCGATATTGCGTCCGATCTTCATAACCACCAACGCATCCGCCGACTTCATGTGTCGCACCAATTCTTCTTCGGGCAATGTGGCCATGACCACGCTCAGAACATCGTCCCCCCACGTGATGGGCAGGCCTGTTGCGGTCCAAGCAGCCGACATTCCGGTGATGGCGGGCACGACCTGTACCGGCACGCTGTCTTTAAGGCGGGTGTAGAGGTGCATGAACGACCCGTAAAAGAATGGATCGCCTTCACAGAGCACGACAACATCCTCGCCCGCCTCGGCCAGCGCGCGCAAATGTCCGCAACATTCGGCATAAAAACTGGAGAGCGCAGCGTTATAGTCGGGGTGATCAAAAGGAATTTCCGTCGTGACTGGATATTCCATCGCAAATTCTATGACACCTTCGGGCAAAATCTCATCAACCGTCTTGCGCGCACGGCCTTCACGGCCAGCTTTGCGGAAATACGCGACGTGTCGCGCACTCGATAAAAGACGATGCGCGCGCACCGACATCAAATCGGCAGCACCAGGTCCCAGCCCGACACCATGGATCACACCAGACGGTCCGCGCACGGTCATTCTGCACGGCTCGCTATGGCGTTGATCGCAGCGACGGTGATCGCGCTGCCGCCCAAGCGTCCCTCTATGATACAGTTCGGCACCGGCTGGCTGGACCACAGCGCGTCCTTGCTTTCACGCGCTCCGACAAAGCCGACAGGGCAGCCGATGATCGCCGCGGGGCGCGGACAACTGGGATCGGCCAGCATGTTCAGAAGATGAAACAATGCCGTCGGCGCATTGCCGATGGCGACAAGCGCGCCGTCCAGATGCGGCCGCCACAGTTCAAGTGCGGCGGCGGATCGGGTGTTGGACATCGCCTTGGCACGATCGGGCACCGAAGGATCGCGCAAGGTGCAGATCACCTCATTATTGGCGGGCAGCCGACTGCGCGTCACACCTTCGCTGACCATATGTGCATCGCAGAGGATCGGCGCACCACTGGCAAGTGCCGTACGGGCGGCATTGGAAAATTCTGGTGACATCCTCAGATACTGCTCCAGCCCTACCATACCGGCAGCATGGATCATACGCACGGCAATCGGTTCCTCATCCGGGGCAAAGCGTTCGAGATCGGCCTCGGCCCGGATCATGGCGAAGGACTGCGCATAGATCGCGGCCCCGTCGGTTTCATAGGTATGGATCATTGGAAAAAAGGTGCTCCGGAAGTGAGGTCATGGGGCTTGAGCCCGCGTTGGTTTGGGTCGTCGGCGGCAGTGCCGTCCCGCACGAGGTCAAACGTGCCGTCACGGCCCACCAGGGTGACGTCGGCAGGCATTCGGCGCGCGCAGCCTTTGGCACAGCCGGAAACGTGCAGCGTACCGTCAATACGAGGGGCAAGACGTCGCGCGATGTCGCGTGTGGAGACCGTCGCCGACGCACAAAACGGCGCGCCCACGCAGGCGTTGATACGCATGATCGGATCAACGGGGTCGGTGACAAAAGCCGCCCCTTCGGACATTTCCGCACCTTCCAAAAGCACCATGCGCCAAGGCGTCAGTCGCACAGCCGCAAGGTCTTGGGTTTCAACCACTTGAACCAAAGCAGTCGCATCAATCTGCCCGAAGGCGCATCCGAGCAAAGCGCCAAGCGAGACCGCCCCGATGCAAGGCACCGGGCCGGGGGACTGCGGTGTGGCATTGCACCACTCTTCCGGCAATGCGGTCCCCGCGCGTACGCTGGACATGCGGCGTTGATCGGAGGCGATGCGTTCAGATAGCCAATGCGCCATTTCGATCAACGCAGGGATAGCGCTGTCTTGCGTCACAGCACGCCCTGCCGTCGCGCCATCAGCAAGCAAGATCAAGCCATTTGCACCCTGCTCAAGTCGAATATCGGCACTGTCGCCGCGCAACAGCGGACGAGGGCCACAGTCCACGGCAAAACCTACCTTCGCGGGCAATTCCGGCAGGTCGGACAGCCGTGCCAACAAGGTTTGCGTCAACGCGTGGGTCAGGTCACCGGCCTGCCAGAAAGGGCTAACCAGAATGTTGCGACGGCTTTCCAGCGCAGGATCGGCGTCCAGCAGGCCCAGATCGCCCAGACCCTGCAATACTGTGTCGTGGTCTGTTTCGGCCACTCCGCGAATCTGCACATTGGCGCGGTTGGTGACCTCAAGACCCGGCTGGCCATAGTGTTGCGCCAGTTCACACAGCCCAAAGACCTCGCGCGCCGTCAGCCGCGCAAAGGCCGGGCGCACGCGCATCACTAATCCGTCGGCGGCCATCATCGGCCGATAGGCACCGGGGCACCAGCCCTTGACCTGCGGAGCGCTCATCACTGCACCCCCATATCCGCCAGCACCGAATTGCGTCGCGTTTGCCACAGGCCCGCGTCCAGCAAGGCGGCAAACCGTGCCTGCATCGCGCGGTGCGCTTCGGGGTTGGCGTCCTCCAGAAACCCGTCGGTTTCTGGATCGCCCAAGGTCGCATCGTGATAAAGATCGAACAGATGCGCAGGCACGGCACCTGCAAGATGCGCAAAGCTCGCCATGTGGTCCAACGTCGCCGCAATCTCGGCTGCGCCGCGAAATCCGTGGTGTTTCATGCCTGCGATCCAACCCGGATGGCTTGCGCGAGCATGGACCACGCGGGCGATCTCTTCGGTCAGGCCCATCGCACGCGGATGAGCGGGATCAGTGTTGTTCAGATGATATAGCGCCGCCGTTCCCCCCGTCACAGTCTGAGCTGCTGCAAAGCCTGCCTCGTGGGCAGCATAGTCGGCGGCCAGCAATAGATCGGTTTCGGGTAGGTCCTGCGGATGCACGAAGCTGTCGGCTTTTGCCACGCGCGCACGGATGCCGCCCGTGTCCAGCCGGGCCTCGGTGCCGTCCAATGCCCACGAACTTGCCTTGAGCCAAGCCAGACCCGCCTGCGCGCGCCCTGCTTCGGTGTAGTCATCCAGCGCCGCCCCCATGCCCAGACCAAACTGCCCCGGCTGCGGGCCGTAGACCCGCGCCAGATCGTCTCCCGCCACATAGGGATTCCAGTCGGACGCCTCGTCGCGGGCGGCAAGCGCACGCACCGCTTGAGAAAACAACGACGACAGGGTCGGGAACACGTCGCGAAACAAGCCCGATACCCGCAAGGTCACATCGACGCGCGGGCGGTCCAGTTCGGTAATCGGCAGCACTTCGATACCCGACACGCGTTCCGACCCTGCATCCCAACGTGGGCGCACCCCCAGCAGGTGCAGTGCCATGGCAAACTCCTCGCCCGCGGTGCGCATCGTGGCCGACCCCCACAGATCGACGATCAGGTTGCGAGGCCAATTACCCTCGTCCTGCAAATGGCGGCGCACTAGTTCATCGGCAAGTCGTACCCCCTGCGCATAGGCCGCCCGCGTTGGCACTGCACGCGGATCGGTGGTGAACAGGTTGCGCCCCGTCGGCAACACGTCACGCCGTCCGCGATAGGGCGAACCCGACGGTCCAGCCGCAATACGCCGCCCATCCAACGCGTCCAGCAACGCCTGTCGCTCGCTCGCCACCGATTGTGCGGTGGCAAAGGGCGCATCGCCGCGCGGCGTCCGGCCCCAGACATGCAACCCCTCGCCAAACTGGCTTTCCTTGATGTCGCAGACAAACCGGTCGATCCGCGTGATCGCGTCGGCACTGCATCCGGCACTGTCCAGTCCCAGATCCTGCTCCACGCCCTGCACCTGCGCCTCGGCGCGGATATCGCCCTGAAGCCGGTCTCGGCGGCGCGGATCCAGACCGTCGGCATTTGAAAATTCGTCAAGCAAAGCTTCGAGCCGGGCCAGATGCTCGGGTGTGCCGCTGTCACGCAAGGGCGGCGGGATGTGCCCCAGCGTCACGGCGCCGATCCGCCGCTTGGCCTGCGCCGCTTCGCCGGGATCGTTGACGATAAAGGGATAGATCACCGGCAAGGCGCCCGTCAGCACCTCGGGCCAGCAGGTGTCGGACAGTGCAACGGATTTGCCTGGAAGCCATTCCAGCGTTCCGTGCGCGCCGATATGCACCAGTGCATCGGTTTGCGCCTGAAGCCATAGGTAAAAGGCCACATAGGCATGGCGCGGCGTGCGCGAAAGATCGTGATAACTGTCGTCGCGCCCTTGTGCCGTAGCCCGTTCGGGTTGCAGCGCGACCAGCACCTTGCCGTACGTGATGGCCGCGAAGTAAAACGCTCCGTCATGCACGTCGGCGTCGTCTTCGGGGCGGCCCCAGACTTCGGACAGTTGCGCGCGCAGCGATTCCGGGAGACTCGCGATTGCGGCTTTGTATTCGGATAAGGGCCAGCAGGTGCTGTGTGCCAGCAGAGCTTCGTGTAAGGGACCGCTGTTGGCGCAGACGTCATAGCCCGCAGTTTGCAGATCCTCCAGAATGGCGTGCGCCGACTGCGGCGCGTCCAGTCCGACGGCATGCCCCATGTTCCAATCCTTGCCCGGATAGGTCGACAGCACCAGTGCAACCCGACGCTCTGCTACCGGTGTCACCGCCAACCGCGTCCAGCCCTGTACACGGTCAGCAATCGCAGCGATCCGCCCTGCATCCGCCCTGTGTGCAAAGCGCGCATATTGCAGATGCGGATCGCGCTTTTGTGGATCCTTGAAACTGGCGACGCCGGCGGTAATGCGACCGTCCACCTCAGGCAGAACCACATGCATGGCAAGATCAGCAGGTGACAGGCCTCGTTCCGCGTCAGCCCAGGCCTTGCGTGTCGAGGTTGCCAGCGCCACCTGAAACACCGGAACCTGTGCTGCATCCAGAGGAGATGTGCCGTCCGCGCCCTTGCCGGAAAAAGCGGTGGCGTTGACCACGGCCGCAGGAGCGTATTGTCTGACCTGTCGGCGCAGCCAGCCTGCCGCTTCGGGTGATTTGAGGGACGGTGCGAAAAGCCCGCACACTTCAAACCCACGCGCGCGGAACGCTGCAAAGAGCGCGGTTATTGGGGCCAGATCAGCGGCCACCAGATAGGATCGATAAAAGATGATCAGGATGCGCGGCTTGGTCTCTGGCTGACCCGCGTCGTCGGGGAACAAAACAACCAGCGGGCAGCACGCCCCTGTCTCAGGGGTCCACGCGCCAACCACAGGCAAAGCCTTGGAGCCAACCACCGGCCCTGCATAAAGCCCTGCAGCCAGTGCCAATTGTGCCAACGCAGCCTGTGCGGCCACCACACCGCCGGTGTCGCACAGTTTTGCAAGCCGCCTCAGGGTGGATATTGGAACCGTCGACAAAGCATCCAGCCGGTCATCCACGCGCCCGTCTGCAGGCAGCACGGCCAGCGCGATGTTCTTCTCCTCGGCCAAGGCGCGGATCTGCTGTAAACCGTAAGGCCAATACGGCACGCTGCCGATCAGCCGGATCAGTATGCCCTTGGCGCCTGACAGGGTCTGCGCAACATAGGTATCCACCGACAGCGGATGTTTCAGCGCGACGATATTGGCCAAACGCAAAGACGGCAGACGCCCCTCGGTGCCGCCACCGCGCCGCCAGCCTTCCGCGAAGGCCCCAAGGTCGGAATCAGACAAAGACAGCACCACCAGATCTGCAGCACTCTGGCCCAGATCCATTGGCGTCTCGGTTTCGTCCAACCCGTGGCTTTCCCGAAAAACGACATGCACAGCGCGGCTATCCTGTCACGAGCGGCTGTGCCGCGCCAAGTGCCTTGCGGATCACTTGCGCGTCGATATCATCATGCTCTGCAATCACCACGAGGCGCCCTTTGCGCGGCTCATCCGGTTTCCACGGACGATCGTATTGGTGGCGCACCCTCATTCCGACGGCCTGCACCAACAGCCGCATCGCCTTGCCTCGGACCGCCGCATAACCTTTGACCCGCAGGATGTTGTGCTCTTGCGCCAGTTTCTCGATCACGCGAACAAGATCACTAGGGTCGGCCAGTTCGGGAATTTCCACGACAATGCTGTCAAAATCGTCGTGCTCGTGGTCATCCGCGCCATCGTGATGTGACGGGCGGGCGTCCATGTCATCCTCGGCGGCGGCTTCCAGCCCCAGAATGATACGCGGATCAATCGCGCCCTCGGCCACCTCAACCATAGTGATCGGGCGAGATGCTTTGGAGGCGATGATTTCGCGAGCGCGCGCGACTCCTTCTGGACCTGCAAGGTCGGGTTTGGTCAGCAAAATGATGTCGGCGCAAGAAATCTGGTCTTCGAATACCTCGGACAGCGGTGTTTCGTGGTTAAGGCTGTCGTCCGCCAGACGCTGTGCGTCGACCGCGGCAACATTGGGAGCGAAACGCCCTGCTGCCACTGCTTCGGCGTCGGCCAGCGCGATCACCCCATCCACAGTAAT
Source organism: Roseobacter sp. (assembly GCA_024636425.1). Lineage (GTDB taxonomy): Bacteria > Pseudomonadota > Alphaproteobacteria > Rhodobacterales > Rhodobacteraceae > Sulfitobacter. The sequence goes on along the minus strand of JAGXHB010000251.1, from coordinate 1,654 downwards.
CCGTGAGCGGATGTCAGGCCAGTCGAACGCCTTGAGCAGTGGTTTGGGCAGCGCCAGACCGGAGGTTTCGATCAGGATGTGATCAGGACGCGGGTCCAACGCCATCAACGCTTCAATGGTCGGAATAAAATCATCGGCCACGGTGCAGCAGATGCAACCGTTGGCCAGCTCAAGAATGTTCTCAGCTGGGCATTCGGGAATTGCGCATCCCTTCAGAATTTCGCCGTCGACACCGACATCGCCGAATTCGTTAACGATGACGGCCAACCGCCGCCCGCCCGGATTTAGCATCAATTGCCGAACCAGTGTGGTTTTGCCAGACCCCAGAAAACCGGTGATGACAGTGACGGGAAGTTTTGCGAGGTCAGACATGGGGCATCTCCAGAGGCGGAATACGGGCAACACAATTGCGTTTGAAATGTTCGGGGCGCTCGCGCCACGGGATCAGCCCATCGGCCGTAGCGTGATAGCGCGCGGCACCGTCGAGGATCATCGCCGGATCGTCGTTTTCATCCACGTTGGCAAACACGTAGGTCCAGCGATCCCCGCCGCGCAGCGCCACGGTGCAGCCGTGATCGCAGTTTTGCAAACATTCCACCGCAGTCACCCGAAGCCCATCGGGGCGGTCCAACTGTTCTATCGCATCGAAAAGCGCCTGACCTGGGCGACGGCCTTCCTCGGCCATCTCTTGCCCGCGTCGGCATTTGACACAGACAAGCAATTCGGTCTGATCGTTCATAGCTTCTGGCTCCATATAATATGGAACGCGGCAAAGGTGGCGAGGTGTATCTGCAAGGCAGAATTGCCCCGACACCGGAACACCCCGTCCGGTTACGTCGTCTGATGATGGCAGGTCTCCCGGCTTACGGATTTTTGGGTCTTTTAGACCTATAACCATGATACCTTCCCAGCACGATGCCAGTGGTGTCACACAGTCTTTCCGTTCACGGTCGCGGGGGCGGCTGTGCTTCACCGCAAAAGACCACGGCTGCACATTCCCTTTTCACCTGCATAAGCAGGCACCAATCACACTCGCATCTGCGCTGAACCCAAAAGACTTGTCAAGATAATGCAAGCCGCACACCATTGTCTTTCGGCGCGGCTTGAAGTTTCACGGCATGGCTCATGCCCTACCCTTAACACCGTTTCAAACGCAGATCGGGTAGCTCAAACAATGCATTTTCAATCGAGATGGATATCGCCAATCCAAGCGCGCAATGATCAGCACCGAGACGGCGGAGGCGATCGCAAAGACTCGCTCATTCCGGTGAAAGCGGTCGACAGGGAAATAGGCTTCAGTGATCACCTGTTCAGATCAATGGCACGAATGGTACATCGCAGGCGGCGAGTAGCAGGAGGGAGGTTATTGTGAGGAGAGTACGCATGATCAAACCCATTCAGTTTTCTTGAAAGTAAAGAATAGGCTGAACCATACACCGAAGGTAAGGTAAGCGTTGCAACTGACGCCGCCTGAGGCATCTATGTCACGTAGCCTCGTTCCGCAGGTTGGTCGGCAGTTTTGCTGTCTATACCGCTCCTACTTCAAAACCCGAAAGTTCTCGTGGGTTATGACTCGGAAGTTGTCTGACACCTTGTCGCGGAATTTCTGCCATTCCTGCGGGATGGTCTCACGCATGAATGCAAGGATGGCGTC
>JAGXHB010000250.1 GCA_024636425.1 Roseobacter sp. | reverse complement strand
TATGCAGGCTGGCTGAGTGCTGCCTCCTGCGTGTCGCTTGGTCTGCTGGCGGCGGGGTATGGCTGGATGAGCGAACAGACGGCAGGGTTGGTCTTTGTCGGCCTTGCCATCGTGATCGCAGCGGGGGTGCAGTCGACGCTGATGCGCGCCCCGACCTACGGGATCGCGGTGATCTGGGCTCTGATCGGCGTCATCGTGCGCGACTACGCGACCGCGCCCGGCGTTGCAGCATTGGCCGCCGGTGGGGCGATTGCGCTGCTTCTGCCGACCTACAGATCTTGGCGCAGAGGCTGAACAGCGGCGCGGAATTTTTCAAAAACTCCGCGCTGATTTCTTTGAAGTAAATTGGTGCTGCTAGCGGTCCTTGCGGTGTCCTTCGGTGTGTTTGCGCAGCTTTGAAGGTTTGGCCTTCTTGCGCCCCTTGTACGGGTTGGCGTCAGACTGACCGCGCATCCAGATGCGGATCGGCGTGCCGGGCATGTCGAAATCCAGCCGCAAGCCATTCACCAGATAACGGCTGTAGCTTTCAGGCACCTTGTCGGGGTGGCTGCACATCACGACAAAACCCGGAGGCCGTGTCTTGGCTTGGGTCATGTAGCGCAGCTTGATACGCTTGCCTTGCGGCGCAGGGGGCGGGTGCGCCTCCATCATGCCGGCAAGCCAGCGGTTCAGTTGCGCCGTGGTCACGCGGCGGTTCCACACGTCATAGGCGCGCATCACGGCATCATGCAGCCGGTCAAGGCCGCGGCCCGTCTTGGCCGATACCGTAACAAGCGGCGCGCCCTTCAACTGGGGCAACAAACGCTCAAAGCTTTCGCGCAGATCTTTCAGCTTGCCTTGCTTGTCCGTCTCAAGATCCCATTTATTCACCGCGATCACCACGGCGCGGCCTTCGCGTTCGGCCAGATCAGCGATCCGCAGATCCTGCTGTTCAAAGGGGATTTCGGCATCAAGCAGGACGACAACGACTTCGGCGAATTTGACCGCACGCAAACCGTCACTGACGCTGAGCTTTTCCAGTTTTTCCTGTATCTTGGCCTTCTTGCGCATGCCCGCCGTGTCAAAGATCCGCATCGGCACGCCTTCGCCATCCGGTCCCGCCCAAAGGGTCCGCAAGGAAATGGCATCGCGCGTGATCCCGGCTTCCGGCCCCGTCAGCAGGCGGTCTTCGCCAACGATCTGGTTGATCAGCGTGGATTTACCGGCGTTCGGGCGCCCGACCACAGCAACCTGCAAGGGCTTGGCATTGGTCGGCACCGGAAGGGGCGCGTCCTCCTCGCCCAGTTCGGCCTCTTCTTCGGTCAGGTCAACGTCGGTTTCGGGCGTATCGGTGTCTTCGCGTTCTGCGAAACCGTCGGCAATGGGCATCAGTTGAGTGTAAAGATCGTTCAACCCTTCGCCATGTTCGGCAGACAGGCGGATCGGTTCGCCCAAGCCCAGACTATACGCCTCGATCATGCCCGCATCGGCGGCCTTGCCTTCGGCCTTGTTGGCGGCAAGGATCACATGGGCGGATTTTTTGCGCAGAATATCGGCAAAGACCAGATCGGACGGCGTGACCCCGACCCGAGCGTCGATCATGAACAGGCAGATATCGGCCATGTCCACCGCGCGTTCCGTCAGCCGCCGCATGCGCCCCTGAAGGCTGTCATCTGTCACCTCTTCAAGGCCGGCGGTGTCGATTACGGTGAATCGCAGGTCCGCCAAACGCGCGGCCCCTTCACGCAGGTCGCGCGTCACGCCGGGCTGGTCATCGACCAGCGCCAGTTTCTTGCCGACCAAGCGGTTGAAAAGCGTAGACTTTCCCACATTGGGACGGCCCACGATGGCAAGGGTAAAGGACATGGATAGGCTCCGAACATCAGGTCAAGCCCGCGCTTTAGCCTATTTGGGTGTCAACGGAAAGCGTGCAATTGCCCTTTGGTCGACACGACGTAAAGCGTCCCGCCTGCCACGACAGGCGGTGTGGTCGCGCCACCGGGCACTTCGGTGCTGCCTACAAGCGCGCCATTCGTCGGGTCAAAGCTGCGCAGCGTGCCGTCGTTGGACGCGATAATCACGCGGCCCCCGGCCATGATCGGACCATAATGTGCAAAGACTTCGGATTGGCGTTTTGGCCGGTCCTTGACAAAATTGGGCAGCGGCGTGCCCCAGATACGTTGGCCCGTGGCTGCATCAAGCCGGACCAGTTCGTTCAGATCGGTAATCACGAAAATGCTGTCGCCTGCGGGCCAGACGGGGCCAATCGCGCCCTCGCGCGCTGTCCATTTGCGATCACCGCCACCCAGGCTCAACGCGGTCAGACGGCCGGACTGGTTGCCGACGTAGACCGTATCGCCGGAAATCACCGGCCCGCTGGTCACATCCGAAATGTTGGCCAAGGCCCGTCCGGGGCGTTTGCCGACAACTGATGCATTCCAACGGTCAAGGCCGCCTTGACGGAACAGGCCTTGCACTTCGCCCGAGCCGAAGGCCAGCACGGCGATATCGGGGCTGATCGCGGGAGACGGTGCGCCAAGCACGTTGTTGACGCTGGTGCTGGAGCCGGTCTGCCACTGGATGCGGCCGTCGCTTTTGTTCAGCGCCCACCCCAGATCATCGCCGGAGGTGAAATAGACCAGATCGCCGTAAACAGTCGGTGCACCCGACCCTGTCGCGTCAATCTCCTGCGTCCATCTTGTACCGCCACTGTCGACATCAAGTGCTGTCACTGTGCCAAAGCCAAGCGAGACATAGAGCGTGTTGCCATCAACAGCGAGCCCGCCCCCTGTCGCGTCGCCCTGCGCGTCACTGGCAGGCGTCAGGTCACGCGTCCACAATGTCGCGCCGGAGGTCGAGGTTGCAACGACCTGCGCGCCGGAATCGATGGTAAAGACGCGTCCGCCCGACACCACCGGCGCTGCGGTGATGCGCTGCTTGCGACTGTCGCCTGAACCGACATCCGCGCTCCAGGCCAGGCGCGGCGCAGCGCTGAGAGCGGCGTTGCCGGTGCGCGTGCTTGGGGTGCCCACGGATTGCGGCCAGCTTGCATTGTTGCTGGCTGGCGGGAGCGAGATCGCACGCGACGTGTTGGCCGGCACTGCCAGATCGGTAGGTGCGTCGAAACCGTCATCCGATTGCAGCACAGACCGGATGTCCTGACGCTCACCCGGCAGAATCACCTGCGGTTCAGAGCATGCAGACAGGACCAGCGCCGCGACCATGGCCCCGATCCCCAGTTTCGCGCGTCCCGCAGACGGCAAGCCGGGTGCGCGCCGCGAGGGTGCTTGCGTGCCGCAAAAGGTGCTGTGGAGATTGGTCATGGCCCTGCTCGCTTTGCTCTTTACTCTCGTGTCACCGGACGCGTCGCGCGACGGTCTTAATTGTCTGTCCCTGCCGGCATCATCTGCTCGGGTTCTGCCGCGGGGGCCGCGTTACCCATATTGGGGTCGCCGCCCAACGCCACAATCACCTGTAGGGCGCGTTGTTGCAAGTCTGTGGTGACTTCCGCGTCCAATAAGATCGACTGGTAGCGGTCTACGGCACCTTGGGTGTTGTTTTCCTCAATCTCGATCAGCGCCAGTTGCTCTTCTGCCAGCAGTCGCAAGGCATTGCCGGGCTGCGCCAGCCCTTCAAGCGCAACGCGGCGGTCCGCGACGGGTGTTTCCGTTCCTTGCAGCGCGATGGATTTCATCTGCGCGATCTGACGGTAGATGCTGGGCACCTCGCCGTTCAGGCCGATCCCGTCAAGCGTCTGGATGGCCGCGTCGGTGTTCCCGTCGGCGATCTGCTGGTTGGCCGTCAGAAAACCGAGCACGGCAGCGGATGACGGCGCGGCAGGTTCGATCGCCATCAGCGCGTCGGCGCGGCTGGCCGTATCATCAAGGGCAAGTGCTGCCAGCATCGCATCGCCAAGCGCCTCGGACTGATTGCGCGACTGCGCCTTGCGATATTCGTTCCAGGCGGCACCAGCCACAAGCAGCACGACCGCAAGTATGGCGATCCAGCCGTACCGTCTGAGCATCAGATAGAACCGGTCACGACGGACTTCGTCATTCACCTCGTCGATAAAACTGTCTGTATCGCTCATAAACCTGTCCGATCCGTCCTTATTCGCCGCCCGTCTTAGCGTGCAGCCGCCATGGTGCCAAGGGCCTCGCTGCACAGTGTTTTTGCAACCCTGCGGGCCAAGGCGTCGCAGGCACCACTTTTTTGGTAAACTAAACTATGCAGTTCAGTTGTTTTCGATTACATAACCGATGACATATACAGCGGGCCGGTTCCCGTCGCAGCACCAGACCAGAGGCATAGAATGCGCATCTTTCCGATCCTTGCAGCCATAGCCGTTTCAGCCCTGATGTACCTCGCAATCTTCGAACGGCCTATGCTTTATGACATGGCGGGCGTTGCAACCGAGGTGACACCCACCGCTGCCGAACCAGCCCCTGCGGTGGAATCGCAAGTCGCGGATCCGGGGCTGGTCAAGGTTGTCGTGCAGCGCAGCGTGGCAAGGCCCCTTGATTCTGTCGTGATCGTGAGAGGTCAGACCGCCGCCGCCCGCGAAGTAGCGGTGCAGGCCGAAACCTCGGCTGTCGTCGCCTCGCCCCCGCTGCGCAAGGGGGCCACCGTCAGTGCTGGCGACACGCTTTGCGCGCTGGATGCCGGCACGCGGGGTGCCGCCCAGAAGGAAGCCGAGGCCCGCCGCGCCGAGGCCGAGTCGCGTGTGCCAGAAGCGGAATCACGCGTTGTCGAAGCGGAAGCACGGCTGGAAGAGGCGTCGATCAAGTTCAACGCCGCCTCCAAGCTTGGCGAAGGCGGGTTTTCATCGCAAACCCAGATTGCCACCGCGCAGGCAGCGGTTGCCGCCGCGCGCGCCGGCTTGAGTTCAGCCGAAGCAGGGCTGAACGCCGCCAGATCAGGGATCGAGGCCGCAGAGGCTGCGGTGGCCGGCACGCAGGCAGAACTTGACCGCTTGACCCTGAAAGCCCCGTTTGCCGGGATGCTGGAAAGCGACACGGCAGAGCTTGGCAGTTTGCTGCAACCCGGATCGCTTTGCGCTCGGGTGATCCAGCTTGATCCGATCAAGCTGGTGGGGTTCGTGCCTGAAACCGAAGTGGACCGTGTCACGCTTGGCGCGCAAGCGCGCGCGCGTCTGGCAGCGGGCGACCGTCAGATCGGGGGCGAGGTTACGTTTATCTCGCGCGCGTCTGACCCGTCCACACGGACCTTTCGGATCGAAATCGACGTCCCAAACCCTGATCTGACCATCCGCGACGGCCAGACAGCCGAAATCGCCATCGCCTCTGCCGGGGTCGATGCGCATCTGCTGCCGCAATCCGCGCTGACGCTGAACGATGACGGCACTTTGGGGGTGCGCCTGATTGACGACGCAAATCTGGTCTCATTCAGCCCTGTGCAGATCGTGCGCGACACCCCGCAGGGCATCTGGACCACGGGGCTGCCCACAAACGCAAATGTCATTGTGCTGGGTCAGGAATATGTCACCGCCGGTGTTACCGTCGACCCGACCTACCGGGAGACCACGCAATGAGCGGGATCGTCGATTGGGCTGCGGGCCGTGCCCGTATGGTCATGGCCTTTATTCTGCTGAGCATCGTGGTGGGCGGCTATGCCTATTCGACGCTGCCAAAAGAGGGCGAACCCGACATCGAAATTCCGGCGCTGTTCGTGTCAGTGCCTTTCCCCGGTATTTCGGCGGCGGACAGCGAAACCTTGCTGGTCAAGCCAATGGAGACCGAACTTTCTGATCTGGACGGCCTGAAGAAGATGTCGGGCGTTGCGGCGGAAAACTATGCGTCTGTAGCCCTCGAGTTCGAATTTGGATGGGACAAGTCCAAGATTATGGCCGATGTCCGCGACGCGATGAGCACGGCAGAAGCCAATTTCCCCGACGGCTTCGAGAAGTACTCCATCAATGAAATCAACTTTTCCGAATTTCCCATCATCATCGTCAACCTGACCGGCCCTGTGCCCGAACGCACCATGGCCCGCGTCGCGCGCGAGCTTCAGGACGAGCTTGAGGGGATTGATGCTGTGCTCGAAGCCGGGCTTGCAGGCGACCGTGATGAAATGCTCGAGGTGCTGATCGACCCGTTGCGGCTGGAGGCGTATGACGTCACCGCTGGCGAATTGATCAATGTGGTGCAGAACAACAACCAGCTGATCGCAGCCGGTGAAATCCAGTCCGAGCAGGGCAGTTTCGCGGTCAAGATCCCCTCCTCGTTTGACCAGCCGCGGGATGTTTATGACCTGCCCGTCAAGACAAACGGTGACCGTGTTGTGACACTCGGCGATCTGGCGACCATCAATCTGACGTTTGAAGACCGCGAAGGCACCGCACGTTTCAACGGTGAAAAGACGCTTGCCCTGCAAGTGGTCAAGCGCAAGGGGTTCAATCTGATCGACACCTCCACCCGCGTCAAGGAAGTGGTGGCCGAGCAAAGCGCCACTTGGCCCGACGGGTTGAAAGCTGCGGTGACTGTCGGCACATCGAACGACCAAAGCCGCATCGTGGACAGCATGGTGCAACAGCTTCTGGGGTCGGTCTTTACCGCCGTGGCGCTGGTGATGATCGTCGTGCTTGCTGCCCTTGGCATCCGCGCCGCATTGTTGGTGGGTTTTGCGATCCCGACCTCATTCCTTTTGTGTTTCGCCTTTCTGGCGCTCATGGGTATTTCGATCAGCAATATCGTGATGTTCGGTCTTATTCTGGCCGTGGGCATGTTGGTGGACGGAGCTATTGTTGTGGTCGAATATGCCGACGCGCGCCAGCAGCAAGGCGAAGGCCCGATGAGCGCCTATGTCGAAGCGGCAAAGCGCATGTTCTGGCCTATCATCTCCTCCACCGCGACGACGCTTTGCGCCTTCTTGCCGATGCTGTTCTGGCCTGGAGTACCGGGCGAATTCATGGGGATGCTGCCCGTCACGCTGATCTTCGTTCTGTCCGCCTCGCTGGTGGTCGCGTTGGTATATCTGCCTGTTCTGGGCGGTGTCACGGGGCGCCTTGAACGCTGGATGGCCGAAAACATGCACGCGATTGCGGGGCAGCGCCTTTACCTGCATCTGCTGTTGTTTCCCCTCGCTGTCGCCATGATCGCGCTCCCTATGGCGTTGATGCAGCCGCTTTTCGCAGTGATTTCGGCGCAATTCGCGGCGATGGACGGGCTTGATATTCTGGGGTCGGTGGTGCCGGTTTTTGCCGTGGTCTTTGCCTGCGTTGCAGCCCTTTGTGCTTTGGTCGCCATCGGTCTTTCCGGTGCGATGCTGGGACTGCTGAGCTTTTTTGCACTGTTCACCCGTTTGGGACGCGGTGGCGCTTGGATCACGTCTCGGATCTTCCGCAGGAAACCCGATGTCATCCATGCAGGCTATCGGCGTTCGACGTTCGGGCGAGTCATCGAGATCATTGCGGGGAATCCGGTCATGCCGCTGGTCGTGGCGGGGGTGGTGTTCGTCTTTGTCGGGACCACAGTGATCTTTTTCGGCAACAATTCCAAAGGGGTGGAGTTTTTCGTCGAATCCGAACCCGAACAGGCAATCGTCTATGTGCTGGCGCGCGGCAACCTGTCGCTAACCGAAAAAGACGCGATCATGAAACAGGCCGAGGAGATTGTGCTGGCGCATCCGGGCGTGTCGACAGCCTTTGCCTTTGCC
>JAGXHB010000249.1 GCA_024636425.1 Roseobacter sp. | reverse complement strand
GTGCTGCCGCGACGGTGGGTCGTCGAGCGCACCTTCGCCTGGCTGAACCGATGTCGCCGCCTGTCGAAAGATTGGGAGAAATCCATCGCCAGCGCTGAAGCTTGGATTCTCATCGCACACATCAGACGCGTCACACGGCATCTCGCAAGGAATTGAGAAGGTTAAGTTAGTTTTGAATCAGACTCTTAGACCGTGCAGCGAACCTGGAACCTTCGCTTCGGCGCAGCGATCGCGGAACCAATTACCCAGCGATGCGACAGCATAGGGCTTATCGCTTTTGTCCTGGGTGACGAACAGCAAACGGTCCCTTGGAACGTGGCGCAATTCTTCGGCAAGCTCGGGTAAGATAGGCATATCAGCGGCCACGGCAGTCTTGTGCCTGCGATAGGCAATCCTGCCCGCCTTGACGTGCTGGCGACCGACGCGGGCAAGATCCTGCCGTGCCATGCCGGTGTTGAGGGCCAGCAACATCACCAGCCGCGCCTTGGTAGTCGGGCCGTGCCGGTCAAGGAAGCGATTAACCTCGTCTTGCGTCCAAGTGTGAAAGCCATCCGGGTTCGTTTTCATCCGTTCTGCATGACGCGCCGGATTCGTGCCGGTGTAGCCGAGCTTCTTGGCCGCGAAGTTGAACAGCATCGACATGTTCTTTTTGACCGTGTTCGCAGCGGTCGGGCCTTTCTTCTTGGACATCAGAGCTTCGACATGCCGGACATCCAATCGGTCGAATTGATACTTTCCCGCCTCTTGACGCAGCCAATCAAGTTCAAGCCGGATCGTGCGCTTGCGGCTGTCTGAAAGGTTCTGAAACCGTAGGCTGCGCAGATACTGCTCAACCAGCCATGACAACGTGCCTGCAAGGGCGGTCGACCCATTTGCGGACTTAGAACCGGCAAGTGCGGCCTCGTATCCCGCCAGAAAGTTCGCAGACCCATAGGGTCCAGGGATGTTGCAGCGGAAGTCGCCGTTCTCGAATTTCCAGTAGATTCGCCCCTTAACCACGTTCTTGCGAACGCCTGGATAAGGGTTCTTGCGTTTTGTCATCGCAGCAGCTCGTCAGGATCTGGCCCAGCAGCTTGAGCCGCAGCGCCTTCAGGGAAAACCACTACGCGGCCCGTGGCATGATCCACCTCGACCCTGCCGATGCGCAGCCCCGCCAGCAATGCGGCTTGCAAAGTGCGTTTGATCTCGGTCTGCGTGACAAGAGCGGGACGGGCAGCCATTACACGCCCTCCCCAAGATCACGGTCAAACCAAAGCCCCTTCGCGAGCGTGAAATTACCATGGCGGAACCGCTGTTCCTTTTCATCCGCAGTCTCTTTTTCCATGGTTTCCCAAGAGACCTTGTCACGCCATTCAAGGTAGAACGGTATCGCGCATTCACTCAGGGACATTGTGGCAAGGCCGCGTGAGACGAAAATACCACCGTGCGCTTGTCTATCCTGAGCCGCCATATCACGAGGACGATCACGCGTCATGAAAAAGGCGGTTGCCCGGTTCTTCTCGTCATGGGCCAATTTACCATTGACCAGTGTAGAATACTTGATTGTTGCAATCCTCTGACCTTCTTGAAGCTCAAGATATGGATTGCAGTCCATTGGTCCGCCCCCTGGAATGCCTTCGGGAAACATATCGGCGGAAAACATGTGCAGCAGGACAGCTTCGAGAGTAGCGCCTTCGGAAATGCCAGAGTTAGGGACGAGCTGATCTTTTGAAGCGAAGGGCTGGACTTCCATGCCTGCAAACCGGCGATAAAGAGGGGCAGCGTGGGCAGCGGTGCCCGTTGCAAGAAGCGCAATCGTGAGCCTTACCGCGTCACGCGGGTGCATGTGAGGTGCATTCACACCCCTTGCACCCGAAGTGATCAGGCCAGCCTCTTTCATGAAGCGGGTATAAAGCCCCACGGTCTGTTCTTCGACCCGGTATGCTTTTGCGATAATTTTGATGAATGCGCTGGATTTCATTCTTAATGTGCTACCTGCAATAAGAGGCTCGGTCAACTGTAAATGTAGGTTCTGCGTTAAGACGTGAGCTGACGCGCCTCGACCCAGACCGGATCTTCGTCAGAAAGGCATGAAAACTCGCCATCACAGTGCGAAATGATCATCTTTGCGGCGAAGTCAGCTGCGCTGCTTGAGGGCAATGCCATCATTGCATCCTGAATGCGATCGGTGCGGCGATAGAAAAGCATCTCAAGATCTTCGTCTTGGTCACTCACTGTGCGTGCGTAAATGTGAGCGGCTTTCGTTATCCGACGATGCGCGTGAAACAGGCGCAGGATTTCCGATGTTCCTTCTTGAGCTAACAACGGTGCAGCGCAGGAAACCCCTGCGACCGGCAGAATGGTCATCATCATGCGGCGGAACATGGCGGGGCTGTTCGCGCAAACGCGTTCTTTAGTCATTGTTTCAGTCTCCTGATGTGGTATTGATAACAAGGTTATGCTTTTCACAAGCTTCGCCACGCGTCAAGAAAAATAACAGGGTTATAAAAATGAATGCCGCACAATGCAAAATGGCCCGCGCCGCCCTTGGCCTTGGCGTTCGTGATCTTGCTGCCCTTGCTGATGTCGCGCAGGCTACCGTGTCACGGCTTGAACGTGGTGAGGAATTGAAACCCTCCACGGTCTTGACTATCCGCAGCGCGCTTGAAACCGCTGGGGTCGAATTCATCGAAGAAAACGGCGGTGGTGCCGGTGTCAGACTTAAACATAGGAGTTCGCAAGATGGATGATGCAATCGCTCAAGATATTGCCACGGCGCTAGAAACGCTTGGCGTTCGGATGCAAAAGCAGAACGAGTTGCAGGAAGAGCTGAACGGCTTAATGCGGTCCCTGATACCTGCGTTAGAAGCGACTGCACAAGAGTTGCTTGATTTTCGTGAACCCCTTGAGAAAATAAAGGAATAGAGCAAGTTGCGCGCCGCGCCTACGGAGTTGAGGCAGGCCGCGCGCTGTCGGGGTTTTACGGCACTCACCGACTGATCCGAGGCACTTTCGGGACGATAACCTTGAGCTACCCGAGGCGTACCTTGCCTATCTCTCCCAATCGACCATGCGCATCGCACCTGACACGTCAGCCGGGGCGATGCCTGCTTCCTTTGCCTCGGCCATCGTCTTGATGATCGCGGCCAGGGCGCGCGCACGTCCACCTGCATCGAAGGCTTGCAAGGGTCGGATCGTGTCGATCATCACCTCTGCCCCCAGCTTGATGGATGCCTCGTCTGCCAGCAGCGCAGCAATCGGCTGTAGCGTCCAGATGGCCAGCTGGCGCTGCGCCTCTCTGATCACCGGGCCGGTTGCAGCGCGATTGAAGAATGACGGCAGGACGCCGTAAGCCATGCCGATTCCCTCGCGGGCCGCTGACAGGGTTTCGTCTGTCATACTCTTGGACAGATCCGGCGAGATCTGATCGGGTTTCTGCCCGATCGTCGGGTTCATGCCCGCCGCCGTCGCCTGGGCCACGCCCTCGATCACAAGGGTAGATCCCCGGCGCCCTTTGAACGCACCGCGCATGGTGGCCATGTCATCGGCTCCGGTGTCTGGCAAGGGAACGATCAATGAGCCGAGGGGCGCATTCTCGAATGTCTCTGCCAGAGCGGATTCGACCGCGTGTAGCATTGCGCCGGTCAGGCTGGATCTGCGCAAGGGTGCCGTGCCGATCCACGGGGTCAGATGGTCGGACCCAATGCGCAGATGCAGCACCTCGGCGGCAAGGGCGGTCACGGTCCGGCCGCCGCCCGCCTCGGGAATAGAAAGCCGGTAAGCACGGGGTCGGCCGTCGCGGGTGGTCACGTCCCAATCGGTCGCGGGAACAAGCCCCAGATCCGTGATCAGATATACCGCTTCGCCGGTCAGGGCAGCGGCGCGGGCGATCATGGCCATGTTCTGACGGGTCAGCAGATCCGTGCCTGACACGTCTGCCATCGCAAAGCCGCCTTCCCATAGGCTGACACAGCTTTGCACGGTCGCAGTCAGCTCTGCCACGCCGCGCCGCCCGCTGATGTAGCTGTCACGCGCGGCCATCACCTGGGCGGTGTATCCGCTGCCGCTCGATCGTGTCTCGATCGGGCGCAGCTTGTTCATGATCCATCCGAGCATTGTTATCTCCAGCGATTGTGATGACAGATAAGGTTGGCCCGTTTGACCTCGGGCAAGAATGCCCAATCTCGCGCCTCGATCTGTGCTTGTGGGTAGGCGGGTTTGGTCACGGCGCTGATCTCGATCAGGTCAGCCGCCCGGATCGTGCGCAGGATTGCACCGTCGCGTTCTTCGACCGTCTCGCCACCAGGGCGAACCCGAAAGCCCGGTGAAAGGCCACGCACCAGCCCAGCAGCATGGGCGGTCAGGAAGTCCCGCACATAGCTGACTTGGCCCATGTCGGCGCTTATCGTCGCGTCGATTGCAAGGGCGTCGTCGGTTTCGGTCAGGGTCAGGCTGCCGGCGGAACGTGATGCCAGCGGCTTGTTGAAGTCATGGCCGGCCAGAAAATGCACGTCCTCGCCGCGCCCGATCCGATCAGCAAAGGCGCGGGCCGCGATCATCTCTCGACGCTCACGCCCAGACCCAATGCGCTCGGCCAGCACGGTTTCCCGACCATATGGGAAGGTTGCCCGAAGGCGGATTTCTCCGCCCTCGGTGCGCAGCTCAAGGCTGCCGGTATGAGCGCCCCAGAGCATTATGCAGCGGCCAGCTCAAGGCCGGTCAGCAGTTGCAGCTGAACAGGGCGCGCGACGGTGACGTCCATGGTTGCCAGCGCCGTGATCCGCAAGCCGCCCGACTGCGCATCGCTGTAAGGGTCGCGGATCATATCGACCGCGCCCCATGCACCAATGAAGATCGGGGCCACACCGCCCGCCGCCGTGGTCAGCAGCGCCGAGGTTGCAGCAGGGGTGCCGGATGGCGCAGCCAGCGCGTTGTTGGTCATTGCTATGTTGGCCGATGGCAGGTTTTTCAGCAGTCGATCCCATTCAGAGACTGCCGTGCCGTCGATCAGGACGCCGTCCAGGTAATCCCAAAGCTCGGGCCGGATCAGGCTGCGCACCGCGTCAGGAGATCCCGCAGCGTTCGATGTCATGAACCGTGTCACCGCGGCACGGAATGCGCCCCAGCTTGCCAGCGCGTTGATCGCGGTCGCTGTGATGCCGTAGGTCGCAGCGCCCGTGATGACGCCGAGGGGTTGGCCGTCAGCACCGGTTCCAAGGAACGCCGCCTGATCCATTGCCGCTCCCATAGCGCCGTTCATATCCCGGCGTACCGCCTGTTCTAGCGCCGCGCCCGACTGTTTCAGAGCCTTGCGAGTGATACGCATCTGAATGCCAAGATTGTGGTCTGGCGACATGGCGCGGTCTGTGGTGGCGTAGACGGTCGGACCCGCGACATTGCCTGTCTCCGACGCTGCCCAGCCTGCCGTTACTGCCGATGTGGTGACCGGCCATTCCAGCGCGCCCGCCTCGATGCTGATCATCTGCGCACCCATGCGGGCCGCTACGCTGTCAGGGAAAAGGCGGTCGATGATCGGGCGGGTTTGGATCGGGTTCGGGGTGCCACCCGCGACCGTCTCACCGGCCCGCGTCTCAAGTGCCTGCCATGGCACGGGGATGCCTCGGAAACCGCCTGCGTTGCGCAGCTCTGTCACGATCTCGGCGGTCTGGCCGTCAAGCTGGCGGCCTTCGTCCAGGGCAAGGGCAACCTGGCGCATCTCGAAACCGGCCATCAGATCCGCCCATTCCTGACCGGAACGGGTTTCCAGCTCACTGCCAGCGTCCCGGCGTTCGGTATCCTCGGAGATCAAGGCCGCGCGGTATTTGGTTTCGTTGGCCCGATATTCGATATCGAGTTCACCCATCTTGCGGATTTCGTCCTCGGATGGAGTTTCCTTGTTCGCCAGCTCCGCAAGGTTTTGGCGGATCTCCGACTGACGGCGGGTGATTTCTACTGATCTAAGCATCTTTGATTTCCTTTGTGATGATGCTGCGTTCACCGGGACGCGATAGCGCCTCGATAGCTTGCCGCCATTCCTGACGGTCCTTTCGGGGCGGGGGATGCCCGCACTCGATCCTTGTTTTTCGGGTGTGGCAACTCGGGCAAAGTGCCTGAAGGTTGCGCGGTTCATAGGACAGCTCCGGGTGCGTCCTGACCGGCTTGACGTGATCCACTTCCAGCCGCCCGCCGCAGCCGCATGAGCAACAGCGGTAGCGGTCACGCTCAAGGATCTCGGCGCGCAGTGCCTTCCAGCGTTTTGTCCTGGTGACCCGCTTGGAAAACCTGTGATGATCGCGTCTGACCCCCATGATCAGACCCGAGCCTTGCAGCTAAGTTCAAGGAAGGCTCGACGGCCCCCGGCTTGCTTGATTCCGATGATGTCGAAGTCCAGACCTTCGTTTATCAGGCGGTCACCCGGGGTGATGCCTCGGGTGAAGGGTGACGATCGGACAGTGAAACGAGCATCCAGCGTTGATTCAATGGTGCCACCCGCGAATTTTTCAGCATCGGACACGTCATTGCGAGAAGCATAAACAGGCGATCCCAGGGCAATTAATTCCCCGACGACATTGCCGTATTCGTCTTCAATCACTTCGTTGCGCATGAATTGGACGCGCCTGTCCAGTCTCCCAGCATTCATAGCCATAGTGCTTTCGCTTTCGTTTTGGGTTGTGCTGCGATCCGCGCGCCTTGTGCGACGGCCAGAACAGATGCCGCCGCTGCGTCGATCCGGCCCGTCGATCGGGCCTTTGCAATCTTGATATTGTTCGCAGGGTCGCGCAGGCAGACCGTGTCCATGAAGGCCGAGCGCAACAGCAGTGACGGCTGCGCTTTGACCAGACCGTCGAACGCCGCGCGCCGGAATCTTTCTGCATCTTCGCCGCCGTCCCGAAAGCCTTGGCCCCGCCAGACCAAAGGCGCGCGGATTCCGGCGCGGTTGATTGCTTCGCCAAGTTCGGCCTGTTTGTACCGGTCCATCGTGATCGAGATGACGGGCTGATCCTCGACGTGGCGCATCACCTCGACCAGCCAAGGCGCGACCGGCACTGTCTTGTCTCCGAGAACCGACAGTTCGCCCCGGTCTTGCATCTCGACATAGCGACCCGCCACGCCGTCAGATTGCCCCCGATCAAGCAAACTCGGCATAGACGGAAAGGTGCCTTTGCATTCGAGCCTGCCGGTTTCAGGCCAGTAGAAGGCCGCTGCCGTCATAGAGGCCGAGCCGCCCAGGTCGATCCCGATCACTACGCCGCCTTGGCGCGGTGGCAAGCTGTCGGTTTCGCAGTTGAGCCATTCGTCCAAAGTGATCAGTAGATCCCGGCTGTCACCTGCCACCCGCTCATTCCGGTTATAGAGCCGGAAACTTGTCAGGCTTGAGCCGCCTCGGGCGATGGCCCGCTTCGCTTGCCCTTCAAGCCATTCGATATTGCCGCCGATGCCATGCGGCGCGCCTGGGTTGGCGATCAGCAGGCTTTCTACGTCATCCGCTGGCAGTCCAGGCGCGGGCCGATGTTCCTGGACATAAGACCCGGTTGAAGGATCATCGATCCATCTGGAAAAGGGGTGCGTGTCGTCGCTGGCGCTTGTGCTGATCAGGAACGCGCGGCCCTCACGCTTGCCCAGACCGGACAAAAGCGCATGTTCCAGCTCATCACCACGATCGAGTGCCCAATGCCCGCGTTCGTCCAGGATCGCCATTGTTGGCGCACCGCCAAGGGCTGACTTACCATCCGCCGCGATGACGCGCAGAACATGCCCGCCGCCGTCGCCCTGGTATTCGATTTCAAGCCGTGGGGCCCGCCGAAAAATGAAGTGCCGCTGGATCTCCAAAGGTAGGCTGGCGATGAAGCCCGCAACAAAGTCCCAGATAATGCGGCCCTGATCACGCGTCCGGGCGGCTGCGATGATCTCGCGCCGGGGCTGGCGATCCCAAACACCGATCAGACCGCCAAGGGCAAGGCCCGCCGTTATAGCGGATTTCCCGTTGCCGCGCCCGATGCTTAGAATGGCGTTGGCAGTTTCCGGGGTCATTGCGCCTTCAATGAATTGCCGCTGAAAAGGGGCCAGCGTGACGGGCTTTCCGGCGTTCGGACCCTCTGGAATATGGAGGGCATGCATGAAATGCATAGCTTTGTCTGCCGGGGTCCAGTTTTCGGCTTCCGCTTCGGGCGCGAAAATTGAAAACTCACTAGGACGGTCCCCTCTATCTGTCAAAGTCGCGGCATTGGTACCTAATTCAAAGAGGTCAGGCGTGTGATGCTGAGAACGACGCGGCGCAGGCGGAAGGATTGAGCCATCTGCCTTGCGCCATGTCCTCTCTTTCTTCGCAGCCTCTGTCATCGTGTCGCCTCTCGCGTGTGTCTCTCTGTCTCTATGTCCCCCTGCTCACTGGTGAGGGTTGCTGTGGAGGGAAGTGAAAGCGGGTTACTGCAGCGGGGTTGAAAACCCGCCTCCCGCCCTCACCTCAACGATCTTGCCTGCTCACCGGAGCCGGGCCGCCGCATCGGTCAGACCTGCCTTTCCCTCGGCACAGTCCGCTCTCCCATGTTCACCGGCTTAGAGGGTGCCAGTGGGGCCTTAGGGCTTGGAGAGACCGCACGTCGCGGAATAGCTGCCCTTGAGGATTTACACCTCACCAGCATGAGTTTCCCCTTGCTGGCTTGCGTCTGGCCCGTTACCATCTGTTACGCTTTAAGCGGATGCGCATCGCTAACCCGTGAACGCACCACATCCGCCGAGGCCCACGTTTGCGCGTGGGCCTTTTTTCTTTCTCACCTCTCGATCAGCTCAACGTCGCGCTCTGGCGTGGTGCCAAGCTCTGACACCAGCCGCCGCATGATCTGCTCCTGTCTGGCCGTGGGCCGCCACCTTGGGCGCTTCCCGTGCTTGGCGATCGAGCGCACAAAGCCCTTGAGCCATTCGTCCGTGCCAGCCATCGTTCGACGCATGACAAGCGGCCAGCGGAACGTCAGCACCTCTTCAAGCTCTCTGTCGGTCATAGCTGTACCCCGCGATACCGCGCCCCGATCCGGGCCATGTGTGGTGATGTGGTGAGCGACCTGGCATCCATCGGTGACCTGCCGTCATAGTGCAGCGCTGTCTGATCCATGAGGGCTTGAGCAAGGTCAGCCGGGATGCTGGCCGCGTCAGCCCCAAACCCGGCCTGATACTCGATTGTGACCTGGCTGGGGGTGGTGTGGCGATACTCTGGCTTGAACCAGATCGAGGGACGGTTACCGCCAAAGAACGTGAAACCAGTGAACCCCTCTCCGTCAACGGTGACAGTCGGAACGATATCCGCAGCGACGGGACCGATCGGCAGTGAAATGATGCGATCGAGCGCCGGATCTAAGAGCGTCACCGTCACGGTTTGGTTCAAGAAGCCAATCTGTGAAAATTGCTCAATCTCGGCAGCGGATGTGCGGGCCATCTTTGTGATCGCGTCATCGTCTGAGTCGTCACCAACCCGCAGGTGGGCCTTAACCTCTTCTAGGTCAAAGGGCAGTGCGGAAACTAAAGCAGTGCGGTTCAAAATCATCTTCATGCCGCAATCTCCACTTCCGAGATATGGTTGCGGAAAGCCATCTGATCCCGGACAGTCATCGCGTCATGCGCTGCAAGAGCGTAAGCCTTGAGTTCCTCGGCACTGGCGCAGGAAGCCCAAAGGCGGGCGTCTGGCATCGGGTTCATGAAAGTTGGCAACGGGTAGTCTGCAAAGCTCAAGACTGACTTGGCGACTTGCCCGGCTTGCTCTGGCGTATCGAGCGACCGGAGGACAGCCCATGCCAAGGCCGCGCGTTCTTCAACCGTCAGGCGCGCCCTTGTCACGGTCGTGAAGCCTGCCCAGGCGTCAGCGCCGCCGATGGTCAGAGTATAGCCGATCACACGGGCCATGCGCTTGTGACTAGGGTTCATGAAAGCGCCGAGGTTCGACCGCTTTTTACCGTTGGACAAAATCGGATTTTCCGCATTGTTATCAATGGCGGTGTGGGTGCTAGTTGGACAGCCTATGCGCTTGTTATCGCTGGAAACTGAAACAACCCTACGGGCTGCCACTTGTGCTTAACCCCCTTTTATCATTGACTTTACCAAGAAACGCTCAGAGTTCTGGGTACAATCTTGGGTACAAAAGGGTTTTGCATGATGGCAAATTATCTCATGAAGCGCGGCGATACTTGGCATGTAAAAGTCTCTATCCCCGAAGACATCCAATATGCGTTCGGTGGTCATCGCGCCTTCAAAAGATCACTCAAGACGTCTGACAAGCACATAGCAAACGCTCTCTCAGCGCCCCTCGTGGTTCAGTTCAAGTCAGAGATTAAGAAGGCACGAGCCAACCCCACAGCGTTTCGGCGGGATATACGATCAGTTTCAGACCATGCAGGTAGATCACCCCTGCATCCCTATCACGATAAGCATCACCTTCTCAGGTGACTGTAACCTTTCACGGTCTATCGCGATGGGAGGAGTGCCAGCCAACGTATTTCGATCCGGCTACACTTGAAGAATGGCTTCCGTTTTTCGGTCGATGACGCCTAGGTCAGGCTGAAATCGAGTGTCTGAAAATGTGTTTGCTTTCAGGTGGTTAAATTCTACCCCCCTTATGATAAGACGAACGAGAGTAAACTCTATAGGTACACTATGAGTATTCCTCAGGTGTACCTCCAGTGAACTGTATGTGTTGGTGAATGGTGATCATCCCCCGCCAACCATCCTATTATCTATACACCGAGAGAACAGCAGATGCTCCTCTGCTGATGTGCTCGGTGTATATACGATCAGTTTCAGACCATGAAGGTAGATCGCCCCCAATCCCAATCACGACAAGCAGACCCGTCCAGCACCCTCTCAGGTGACTGTGACCTTTTACGTCTGAACCCCAAACCCATAAGCAAGGAGGTCGGATATGCACCATCATTGCAGCAACCTCGCGTGTTCCACAGCGATACCCCAAGCCATCTCAAAGCCCGCCGTGAGACAGGCCTATGCTGGCTGTGTCGTTATCGATGCCATGAGATGATCGTCTCATACGTCCTGAAAGCGGCAAAGGCGTAGCGCTTCATCTGCCTTGTTGGACGGAACACTACAGTCTCTTACCTGAAAAGCCCTGTTGGACTTGATCGACCATATCGTTCGCTGGACGGGTCGCGCCGCTACTGATGCGACTAAAGAGGTCCACAATCAAATTATGGAATCCACACCGCATCGGGCCAAGAAAATGGCACCGTTATGTAAAGTACCCCCCTTATGATTTAACCCCAAAACGCTCCTCGAAAGGATCAACAGATGAAAACTTCCCCAGTTACTTATATCGAAATTGACGATCACTTTGTTCGCATGATGGATCACAAAGATCGGACGTGGTTTGTACTCGCCGACGTGCTCAACGCAATGGGCGTTCATGAGAAGACCCATACCGCTATCTCTGACGAGCTAAATGACGGTCACAAGGATTTCGCCCAGTTGGCGATTGACGCGGGTCTTGAGCAAGTGGTCATCGTTAGCGAGAATTGCCTCTCCGGTTTGATTTTTCGTTTTCACCAACCAGACGCGGAGCCCTTCCAAGAATGGTTTATTGAGAACTTCTTTTTGCCAGCCGAGAGTGACCGCGTCTACCAATACAGAGCCTTAGCCACCGAATTGATTGAGGAAGAAACAATTTCGAAGGCGATAAGTATTCTGCAGGCTAGGATAAAAGCGCAAGAGAGGCTTTCTTCAACAGCAAACCGAGCTTCTGGGTCGTTTTGATGTGCTCTTACACAATCCTTATTTCCTGAATGGAGCGGTTAAGGTCAAGCCACTGCCACCCCATAGCCGACAGCGCAGCTTTCTGACCTTCTGAGACCGGATAAGAAATGAACATTGGGAAGGCAGCCAACGTAACTACGAGCCTTGCCAAGGCTTCTCTGAAGGCCGCACCACAGATCGTTGGTGGTGGTTGCGGTCAATAATCTTGAGCGTCCCTGAGAACCTCTCAGGGGCCTCATACCATTCAACCATTCAACCATTCAGAAGCACTGCACTCTTGAACCACTTCCCAAGGCCTCTCTTTTCGGCAAGTAGGCGCATTACCCAAGGCTGCAAAATGCAGCGCAAAAACATGCGCCTTTGATGGGCTGCTTCTGGCTTTCCCAACCTTTTTTACCATAATTCCCAAGAAGGCCATACTCTGGGCGATACAAGTCGACCTATCGGTTTTGAATGCAGCACCATTGATCGAATGTACGCAATATGCTTCACGCTGTTTGGAGAGCGGTCTTGCTATAGGTTTCGGCCCAAAGCACCATTGATCGAATGTACGCAATATGCTTCACGCTGTTTGGAGAGCGGTCTTGCTATAGGTTTCGGCCCAAAGCATGCGTAATTGGGCTGCCCTCTGTTGTGAGGTCGAGCTCCCGATAAGATCACAGGATGACTGTGAACAAGGGAGATGAGAAATGGAATATTTTGCTGGAATAGACGTATCGCTGCGATCCTGTGCGCTTTGCATTGTTGATGGCAAGGGAACCGTGCTGCTTGAGCGCGAGCTACCATGCGAGGTCAGCGACATCGCTGAGTGCCTTGGAACGTTTCCCCATCCGATTGAACGGGTCGGCTTTGAAGCGGGCACTCTGAGCCAACATCTGTTCTTTGGATTGACGGCAGAAGATTTTGACGTCGTGTGTATGGAAGCGCGTCAGGTCAATGCTGCACTGTCGGCAATGCGCAACAAGACAGACAAGAATGATGCGCGTGGCATTGCTCAGGTCCTGCGCACTGGTTGGTTCAGCCCGGTTCATATGAAGAGCCGTGAGGCGCATGGCGTTCGCGCTCTGCTCAGCACACGCAAGGCGCTTTTGAAGAAGACGATGGACCTCGCCAACGAAGTGCGCGGGCTATTGAAGATCTTTGGCATTCGCCTTCCCATGACTGTGAAGCACGGCAGCTTTGATGGTGTTGTTCGACCGTTGATCGAGATGGATGAAGTTCTGGCCCATGCTTTGGTGCCGCTCTTAGACGCGCGCGTGGTTTTGTATCAGCACTTTTTGGAACTGGATCGCAGGGTCAAACGCGCTGCCAGCCAAGACGAGGTGTGCATGCGAATGATGACAGTTCCAGGCGTCGGCCCAATCGCTTCACTTACATTCAAAGCCGCTGTCGATGATCCGACGCGTTTCAAACGATCACGAACTGTTGGCGCGCATTTTGGCCTGACGCCGAGACGATACCAGTCTGGTGAGCACGACAATCCTGGCCACATATCGAAAGCGGGTGACAGGGATGTCCGCGCAACTTTGTACGCAGCCGCCAATGCTTTGCTCATGCGAACGATGGCGGGGTCTCAGATCAAATCTTGGGGCATGCGACTGATGCGCACCAAGGGTCGTCGTCGCGCCGTTGTCGCTGTCGCACGCAAACTCG
>JAGXHB010000248.1 GCA_024636425.1 Roseobacter sp. | reverse complement strand
CTCTTCATCCATCAGGCCGACCCCGGTGCGAAACCGGTCCAGCCGGAATTTGGCCGCAGGCGCGTGATGGTTTCCCGTGGCCATCAGATGCGCAAGGCTGAAGCCTGATCCCGGCACAGCCTTGAACCCGCCGTAGCACCAGCCGCAATCGATGAACAAACCCTTGGTGTCCGTCCTGTCAATAATCGGACTGCCATCGGGGGTCATATCCATGATCCCGCCCCATGACCGCAGCACCTTGGCCTTGCCGATCATCGGCATCAGCGTCATCCCCGCCTCCATCACATGCTCGGCCATCGGCAGGTTGCCCCGGCTCGCATATGACGCGTAGAAATCCAGATCGCCGCCAAAGACCAACCCGCCCTTGTCGGATTGCGAAATATAGAAATGCCCCATGCCAAAGCTTACCACATGGTCGATGCAGGGTTTCAGCCCCTCGGTCACGAAGGCCTGCAGGACATGGCTTTCGATCGGCAGCCGCATACCGGCCATGGCCGCCACCTGCCCTGACCGGCCTGCCACCACAATGCCGACCTTCTTGGCCCTGATCGCCCCGCGTGTCGTTTGAACGCCGCGGACCTGCCCGTTTTCGATGTCGATGCCGGTGACTTCGCACTGCTGGATCAGATCGACGCCCCGGTCGGACGCCCCGCGAGCATAGCCCCACGCCACCGCATCATGCCGCGCCGTTCCCCCACGCGGATGCAGCAGACCGCCATAGATCGGAAAACGGACGTTATCGAAATCGAGATAGGGCAGGTATTTGCGCACGCCCTCGCGGTCCAGCAGGATCGCATCATCGCCTTGGTTGATCATCGCATTGCCGCGCCGCGCAAAAGCGTCGCGCTGCCCGTCCGAGTGGAACAGATTGATCAGCCCGCGCTGACTGTGCATGATGTTATAGTTCAGGTCTTCTTCCAACCCCTCCCACAGCTTCAGGGAATGAGAGTAAAACTCGGAATTGCCCGGCAGGAAGTAATTCGCCCGCACGATCGTGGTGTTGCGGCCCACATTGCCGCCCCCCAGATAGCCCTTTTCCAAGACGGCGACATTGGTCAGCCCGTGTTCCTTGGCAAGGTAATAAGCCGTGCTCAGCCCGTGGCCGCCGCCACCGATGATGATCGCGTCATATTCGGCCTTGGGTTCGGCATCACGCCAATGCGGTGCCCAGCCCTTGTTGCCGGTCAAGCCCTCGCGCAGCACGCGCAATCCTGAAAACCGCATTTCGTTTCTCCAGCCTATGGGATGCCGCAGGCAGCACCGCTGCGCCACTCAATCAACTCCCGTTGCAAGGTGCAAGGACTGGTCGGAGAATGCGGTGTGGTTTGCGTCGCGGTCAGGTCAATCCGCGACGCAAACAGCCTTTTTGCGCCTAGAGGCCCTTGGCGCGATAGCTGGCGGCAACCTTGCCGATGCTGACCAGATAGGCGGCGGTGCGCAGATCTTCGACATCGTCACGGTTGTGCCAGATCGCGGCCATCGACTGATAGGCATCTACCATGGTGTCATAAAGTCCGGACCGGACCAGTTCCAGCTCGCCTGCACCGCGCAGGTACTTGTCCTTGAAGTTGGGGCTAAGCTGCCAGCCAACCCCGCTGTCCGCACTCAACCGTTCCAGTTCATCGACCAGCAACTGGTGGCGGCTTTCCTCGTTACGGCGTTGCATCCGGCCAAAGCGGATATGACTCAGGTTCTTGACCCATTCAAAGTAGGACACTGTCACACCGCCCGCGTTGGCGTACATGTCGGGGATGATCACGACGCCCTTTTCGCGCAGGATCTCGTCCGCGCCCGCTGTGACAGGCCCGTTTGCGGCCTCCACGATCAGCGGTGCCTTGACGTCGTGGGCGTTGGCAAGGTTGATCACCCCTTCAAGTGCGGCGGGGATCAGAATATCACATTCTGCCGTCAGAAGCTCGGCACCGTCTTCTATCAAGGTGGCATCCGGGTAGCCCTTGATCGTGTCGTGCTTGGCGATCCACTGGTGCAGTGCTTCGACGTTGATGCCGTTGTCGTTCTTCAAGGCCCCGTCTCGCTCAATCACCGTGGTGATGACGCAATCGTCCTCTTCGCTCAGAAACTTGGCGGCGTGGTAGCCGACATTGCCCAAGCCCTGAACAATCACCCGCTTGCCCGCCAGTGTGCCCTGCAACCCGGCCTTTGCCATCCCTTGGGCATCGCGGAAAAACGCATGCAGGGCATATTGCACGCCCCGGCCCGTCGCCTCGGTCCTGCCTTGGATACCGCCTGCGTTGATCGGCTTGCCGGTGACGCAGGCCACGCCGTTGATGTCGGTCGTGTTCATCCGCTTATACTGGTCGGCGATCCATGCCATCTCGCGTTCGCCTGTGCCCATGTCCGGGGCCGGCACGTTCTGGGCCGGATTGATCATGTCCCGCTTGATGAGTTCATAAGCGAACCGGCGCGTGATCAATTCCAGTTCATGTTCGTCATATTCACGCGGGTCGATGCAAAGCCCCCCTTTTGAGCCACCAAACGGGGCTTCGACCAACGCGCATTTATACGTCATGAGCGCCGCCAGCGCCTCGACCTCGTCCTGATTGACCCCAAGGCTGTAGCGAATACCGCCTTTGACGGGTTCCATATGTTCGGAATGGACCGACCGGTAGCCGGTGAATGTCTGGATGCGGCCCCGCAGGCGCACGCCGAACCGAACGGTATAGGTCGCGTTACACACCCGGATCTTCTCCTCAAGGCCCGGTGAAAGGTCCATCAGGGCGACCGCCCTGTTGAACATGATATCGACACTGTCGCGGAAACTTGGTTCGGCTGCGGGAATTGCGGTAGTCATGTGATCGTCCTTTTTGGCAAGGTTACCTGAGGGAGGCGTGATTCATAGCTGTCTCATGATGAACATGGCCAATCGGGGATGAGAACCCATAATCCCGACCTCCGGGCGAGATTTGCCAACATTTTAAGCAAAATGAAAACTTCGCCACGCACGAATCGCGCATAGATGGTGTGGCGTTTAAAAAAACCCGTGAGGTTTCCAAGCCTGAAACAATACGCGCAAGGTGCCGCTATCTGCGCGTGAAAAGGCTATTTTATCACCATATTTCAGGTAGTTTCGCCCTATTTGCGCCATTTTCATCCACCATAAACCATCGGATGCAGGGCACCTCTTGGGTCAGAAGACCAATGTGTTCGCCGAAAGAGGATTTACCGATGCCGCGTCTGAGAATTACAAAGTTTCGTTCTTCATCATTGGTGATGGATAAACCAAAGACATTCCTGCGGGACGAAGACGGGTCAGTCACGATACTCGCGATTTTCATGATCATGATGATGGTGCTCGTGGGTGGCATCCAGCTTGACTTCATGCGTCAGGAAGTTGAACGCACGAAGCTTCAGGCCATCTCGGATCGCGCGGTTCTGGCTGCAGCGGATCTGGATCAGGAACTGGATCCTGAAGCTGTGGTTCGGGATTATTTTTCCAAATCTGGCATGACGGACTATCTGTCCGCAGTGAACGTGAGCGACGGGTTGAACTTCCGGACCGTCAGCGTCGAGGCCAAGAAACCCATGAAAACCCAGTTTTTGGGCAGGTTCGGGTTTGATACCCTTGATGTTCCTGCCTTCAGCGAAGCGGAAGAGCGGGTTGAAAATGTCGAGATTTCGCTTGTTCTCGATATCTCCGGGTCCATGCAAGACAACGGACGCCTTCAGGAAATGCGCAACGCAGCGAAGATTTTCGTCGATACGGTCCTGAAGGACGAAAACGACGACCTGATCTCGGTTTCGCTGATACCCTATTCCGAACAGGTCAACGCCGGACCGGACATCGTGAACATGATGAGCGTCCGCAAGGACCATGACTATTCGCATTGCGTCGAATTCGACAACAGCGACTTCGACACCGTCAGCATGAACCCCGGCAAGTGGCGCGATCAGATGCAGCACTTCCAGTGGAACTATGACGGCTATAACAACAGCCGCAGTGATACAGTTTGCCCCCGCTACAGCTACGAGCGGATCCTGCCGATGAGCCAGAACAAGACGGCACTGAAAAACCAGATTGACGATCTGCAGCCCCGTGCCGGTACGGCAATCTATCTGGGCATGAAATGGGCCGTGTCCCTGCTGGATCCGCAGTTCCGCAATATCAACACCGGTCTCGTCAACGCCAACAAGGTCGATCCGGCTTTCGCGGGTCGTCCCAAGAACTATGACGACGTTGAAACGCTCAAGACTGTCGTTCTGATGACGGATGGCGAAAACTCATCGTCTCAGCGGATCGCCAGCTACTACTACGACAGCGACAGCGAGGTTGTGCACTGGGACCGATACAACCTTAACTGGTATCTGCGTCGCTACGTCAACTCATACAACCGCTCCAGCTTCTACTTTCAGAAATACTCCAAATATCAGGGGGATCAGCTGCTCGACAAGGTGTGCTCCGCCGCCAAGGAGAAGAACATCGTCATCTGGGCCATCGGGTTCGAAGTTGAAAACTCCGGGGCTGAAGTCATGGAACGATGCGCCTCCTCACCCAGCCACTTCTTCCGGGTCGAAGGGATCGAACTCACCGAAGCTTTCAAAGCCATTGCCCGCCAGATCAATCAACTGAGGCTGACACAATGATCACTCTTGCCAAAAAAGCGATGCGGCGCTTCCGCAAAGAAGAAGACGGCTCAGTCTTCATGATCGAATTCGTCATCCTCATGCCCGTGATCTTCGGCATGTTCGTGATGTCCTTTGATATGAGCATGTATTCGCTGCGACAGGTTCAACTGGATCGGGGGCTGGACAATGCAGTGCGCTATATCCGGCTGAACACCCGCTCCAACATCACCCATGACCAGATCAAGCAGATGGTCTGTGACGGTGCGGGGGGCGTCGGAGACTGCGCCAACACGCTGCGCCTTGAGATGGTCAAGGTCAACCCGCGCAACTTTACCCAGATGGAACCGAGCGTGGACTGCATTGACAAATCCCTGCCTTTCAAACCCGAACGCGGGTTTACCCTGGGCAAGCAGCACGACCTGATGCTGCTGCGGGCCTGCATGAAGTTCGACCCGCTGATCGGTCTGGGTGGTATGGGTTTCAACTATACTGTTGATGGCAGCGGTCAGGCCAGCATGTACGCCTTCTCGGCCTTCGTACAGGAGCCAAGCTAATGTTCAGAACTCTCCTCACATCCCGCAAGCTGCGCAGCTTTGCACGCAATGAAGATGGCAGTGCATCGCTCGAAGCGATGATCATGATGCCTTTGGTGTTCTGGGTTTATATGGCGATGTTTGCCTTCTTCAACACCTACCAGGAATACAACGTCAATCAAAAGGCCGCCTATACCATCGGTGACATGATTTCGCGCGAGACGCTGCCGCTGGATACGAAATACATGGACGGCGTTCAGGATCTTCTGGACTATATGACCCACTCCTCGGAAGTTGCGACCGTCCGCGTCACGTCGCTCAAGTACGACGCAGACAACAAACGGTTCCATGTCGATTGGTCCCGCACACGGGGGCAGGTTCAGCCTGCGACAAACACCGACGTGGCACAATGGACAACGCGTATTCCTGCCCTTGCAGATGACGAATACATCGTCGTGACCGAGACGCTGACGAAGTACGATCCGCCCTTCAACGTGGGTCTGGGACGCAGGGAGATCGAGAACTTTGTGTTCACCCGTCCCCGCTATGCACCCCGCGTTCTTTACACCGGATCATAACGCAGACCACAGCGCCTCTAAGGCACTGAAAAAAGGCCCCGAGGCGCAATGCTCGGAGCCTTTTTTATCTGGTGCCGTCGCGCTCTGCCATCATGGTGGAGATCAGTTCGGACATGAATTTCGTCTGGTTGCCCGGCGTCATCCCTCCGATGCCGACACGGCGACCGACACGCCACCACAATCCCGGTTGCCAGATATTCTCACGCCCTTTGCGCACCTTCAGCCGCAGCAGGAAACCGTTTGACGGCTTGAAGGCGAAAACACCGCG
>JAGXHB010000247.1 GCA_024636425.1 Roseobacter sp. | reverse complement strand
GGGCAAACCCTATTGCGAGGCGCATGTCGGCGTGGCCTTCCAACCGATGAGCGCACGGCGAGACCGCCGGCGGTAATCATCGCGGCGCGCAACTAAAGAGGCCGGGTGCATGCGCCCGGCCTCTTGCGTTTCATGGGGGATAAGCCGACGGCACGTTTATCCTTGCGGAGACGTCAGCATGATGGTGCACGACAGGCGCATATTGCGGGCGGCGGATCGACACAGGATGCGGCTGCCATCGCGGCAAATTTCCCGTGAATGAACCGACAGCTGGATCAGCCCACGATCGTCTTGCCGCGCCTGTCGTGGCGCAGATGGGCATAAAGCACGTGGTTGCGCCAGCGTCCGTCGATCTGAAGATAGCTTTGCGCGACGCCTTCGTATTTGAAACCGGTCTTTTCAAGCAGCCCGCGCGAGGCCGCGTTTTCGGGCAGGCAGGCGGCTTCGATCCGGCTGAGGTCAAGGCGCGTGAAGGCGTGATGAACCGTCGCCTCGATCGCTTCGCGCATGTAGCCGCGGCGGGCGAAACATTCGCCCGTCCAATAGCCAAGCGTCCCGGCCTGTGCCGGCCCGCGCCGTATATTGTCGAGCGTGATGGCCCCGATCAGCGCGTTGTCCTTGCGCCGGATCAGGAACAACGGCAGCGCCGTGCCGCCTGTGACGGACCGGCTCGCCCAATACACCCTGTTGCTGAAGGCTTTGCGCGACAGGTGATCACTGGCCCAAGACGGCTCCCACGGACGGAGGTAGGCGATGCTTTCGGACCGTAGCGTGGCCCAGGACTGGAAATCGGCATGAACGGGCGGACGCAGCGTCAGCCGCTCCGTCTCGATCGCCAGTTTCCGTTTCAGCGTGAGCATCAGGCGGCGCGACGCTCTTGCAACTGTTCAAGCGTGGGGGCCGCTTCGACGGGGCCGTAGAGCGCCAAGGCAGCAGGTGCGGTGGTGGCCATGGTCTGCGCAAAATCACGCACATCACCGGTTGTCACCGCGTCGATCTGAGCGATGGTTTCCTCAAGCGGCGGAATGCGGCCCCAGACCTGCATGAGCCGCGCCAGACGTTCAGCGCGGTTCGAGGGGCTTTCCAGCCCCATCAACAGGCCGGCTTTCATCTGCGCACGTGCGCGCGCCACTTCGGCGGGCGACATGTCAGAGGCCGCGCGCTTCATCTCGTCAATCGTGATGCCGGCAAGGGCGGGCAATTCTTCGCCGCTGGTGCCCGCATAAATCGTCATCATGCCGGTATCGGCATAGGCCCCCGCAGAGGCAAAGATGCTGTAGCACAGCCCGCGGTTTTCGCGGATTTCCTGAAACAGCCGGCTCGACATGCCACCGCCGAGTGCCGAAGCATAGATCTGCGCCACATAGATATCGTCTGCGCGGTAACCGGGCGATTCGAACCCAAGGGCGAAATGCGCCTGCTCCAGCGGTTTGATCTGGCGGATTTCTCCGCCCGAGAATTTGGCGGCATCCACATCGAACAGAGGCTTGGGCGTCATGTCCCCGAAAAGCTCTTCTGCCAGCCGCACGATTTCATCATGGTCAACCGCCCCCGCAGCGGCGAGGATCATCTGCTCGGGGCCGTAATGCTGCGCGATAAAGCCCGACAGATCTTCGCGGGTGAAATTCGACACGCGCTCGTGCGGGCCAAGGATCGTGCGGCCAATGGGCTGATCGGGATAGGCTTCTTCCTGAAGCCAGTCAAAGATCACGTCGTCAGGCGTATCGAGTGCTTGACCGATTTCCTGAAGGATCACGCCGCGTTCAACCTCGATCTCGCTGTTCTCAAGCACGGGATTGCGCAGGATGTCAGCGATGACATCCAGACCAAGCGAGACGTCGTTTTCAAGCACCCGCACATAATAGGCTGTCACCTCGCGCGAGGTATAGGCGTTGATGTAGCCGCCGACGTCCTCGATCGCTTCGGCGATTTGCAGGGATGTTCGCTTGGCCGTGCCTTTGAAGGCCATATGCTCGAGGAAATGCGCGATGCCGTTTTGCCGGGCCGTTTCGTGACGCGCACCCGCCGTGACCCAGACCCCGATAGAGGCAGAGGCGAGCCCCGGCATATGTTCTGTCACGATGCGAAAGCCGTTGGAGAGGCGGTGATGTTGCAGGCTCACTGGGCGATGCCCCCTTTGATAATATCCTTGAGCGCCTCAAGTTCATTGGGCACGCGGGTCATCCGTTCCTCGCGGTCAAAAAGATCCGCCATGTGGTCAGGCAAAGGAGGGCGGATGCCGGAGGCTGCTTCGACAGCGTCGGGGAATTTGGCGGGATGTGCTGTTGCCAGCGTGATCATCGGCGTTGCCGGATCACGCAGGTCCTGGGCCACACGCACGCCGATGGCAGAGTGAGGGCACAGCAGTTCGTTCGTGCTGTCGTAGAATTCGCGGATCGTGGCCGACGTTTCCTCCTCGGAGACGCGTCCGGATTTGTAGGTGTTCTGCAGATCCCGCAACGCATTATCACCCACGTCAAAACCACCCTTGGCAAGGTCGTCCATCAGGGCTCTGATCGCGTCGCTGTCCTGCCCGTAGGCGAAGTATAGCGCGCGTTCAAAGTTGGAACTGACCTGAATGTCCATCGATGGGCTGATCGAGGCGTGGACCGTGCCCTTGTGATAGCCGCCGGTCGTCAGGCAGCGGTGCAGGATGTCGTTCTGGTTGGTCGCGACCACCAGATCGGCGATCGGCAGCCCCATCTGACGGGCGATATAGCCCGCAAAGATGTCGCCGAAATTCCCCGTCGGCACGGTAAAGCTGACCTTGCGGTCCAACGCGCCCATGGCAAGACCGGCGGTGAAGTAATACACCACCTGCGCCAGAACGCGGCCCCAGTTGATGCTGTTCACACCCGCCAGCCTGACCCCGTCGCGGAAGTCGTGATCGTTGAACATATCCTTAAGGCGCGCCTGGCAATCATCGAAGTCACCGTCCAGCGCCAGCGCATGCACGTTGCTTTCCACAGGTGTCGTCATCTGGCGGCGCTGCACTTCGGACACGCGGCCATGAGGGTAAAGAATGAAGACATCGACGTTATCAAGCCCGCGAAACGCCTCGATCGCGGCGGAGCCTGTATCGCCCGAAGTGGCACCGACAATCGTGACCCGGTCACCCCGGCGTTGCAGAACCGCCTGAAACATGTGGCCGATCAGTTGCATGGCAAAGTCTTTGAAGGCAAGTGTCGGCCCGTGAAACAGTTCCAGCAGGAAATGCCCCTGATCCAGCTGCACCAATGGCGCACGGACCGTGTGGTTAAAACCGGCATAGGCCTTGTCGATCAGCGCCTTGAATTCGGCATCGGTGAATGTCTCACCGACAAAAGGCCGCATCACCCTGAAGGCAACGTCTTCGTAGGACATCGTCGCCATTTCGGTCAGGTCGTCGCGGGACAGGGTCGGGATCGTCTCGGGGACATAAAGACCACCGTCGCGGGCAAGGCCGGTCAGCAGTGCGCCTTCGAAATCGAGAACGGGGGCGGATCCACGGGTAGAGACGTAACGCATAAGAAAGATCAGCTTTCAGCTTTGGGCGCGCGGCGGCGGCGCAGGAAAAACAGGCTCATGCCAAGCCAGATGGCAGCCAGAGAGAACCACGTGACAGCGTATTGCAAGTGGTCATTGGGGATACGCGCAGTATCCACGGGCAGCGGGTCGATACCGGCTGCGGCAGGATCGCTGCTTCGGGCCACCACCAGGATCGGGAGGGTTTGCAACTCCTCGGCCATAGCAGACACATCACGGGCAAACCAGATATTGCCCTCAATGTCCGCTGCGGGGGTAAAGTCGTCCGTTTCCTGCGGCCATTGCAGGTTGCCGGTAATGGTCGCCGCACCCGTGCTGCGCTGTGCCTCCTTGTCGGACGCCAGAATGAATCCGCGGTCGACGAGAATCTGGCGACCATCCGGCAGCGTGAAGGGCGCGATGATCCGGTACCCTGCACCCACTTCCTTTTGCGAGACGAGCACGTGCAGTTCTGCGCCTTCGATCACACCTTCTGCAACGACGGGCAGATAGGCATCGCTCTCTGGGTTGATTTCAACCGGCAACGTCACTGGCGCGGCTCCGATGCGCGCATTGATGTCCGCGATGATCGCTTCTTTCCATGACAGGCGCTGGATCTGCCAGAACCCCAGCGACAGCAGGATGGCTGCCCCTCCAAGACCGACAATCAGCAGGAATAGCGTGCGACGCATAAAGCTCTCTTGAGGTTGGCCACGGGCAGGCGCGGCGTCAATGCAAAGGCGCGCAAGGTTCCCCTCGCGCGCCTGTTGCTTTTAGTGATTGCGTGCCGGTTTGCAAGCAACAGGGAGCGCCTAGATGCCCCAGATGTAGACAGCGAAGAACAGGAAAAGCCATACAACATCGACAAAGTGCCAGTACCAGGCGGCTGCCTCGAACCCGACATGCTGCTCGGGGGTAAAGTGGCCTTTCATCGCGCGGACCAAACAGACTGTCAGAAAGACCGTGCCGATCAGAACGTGAAATCCGTGAAAGCCTGTCGCCATGAAGAAGCTTGAGAAGAACAGGTCGCCACCGAACGTCCAGTCGTAATGTGCCAGAAGCTCGTAATACTCGTAGGCTTGGAACGCGGTGAACAACACACCCAGCAAGATCGAAATCGCCAGACCCATGATCAGATCCTTACGGTTGTTTTCATGGACCAGCGCGTGGTGCGCCCATGTCACGGCACACCCCGACAGCAGCAGGATCAGCGTGTTGATTAGCGGCAGGTGAAACGCGTCAACCGGAATGAAATCGGGCTGCACATAGGTTGAGCCGGGAAAGTCGCTCATCGGGTAAAGGGCGTTCTTGAAGAAGGACCAGAACCAGGCGGCAAAGAACATGACTTCGGACATGATGAACAGGATGAAGCCATAGCGCAGGCCGATCCGCACGACCTTTGTGTGGTCCCCAATCTTGCTTTCCGCAACGACCTCGGACCACCAGCCAAACATGCAGTAAAGCACTGCGACAAAGCCGCCAAGGAACACGAACGGTGTCATGTCGTGCATCCAGAACACGGCACCTGCCAGCATCACAGATGCGGCAATCGAGCTTAGCAGCGGCCAGGACGAAGGCGCTAGGATATGGTAGTCGTGGTTCTTTTCATGGGCCATTCTTCAGTCCCTCACCTTTTTCTCAATTCAGGTTTGTCGTGCTGTCCTGCTCGAGCGCGGCATAGCCGTCGGGCAGATCGATTTCATAGAACGTATAAGACAGTGTGATCGTATGTACATACTTCCCATCACGGTCTGTGACGATTTCGGGGTCAACATAGAAGCTGACCGGCATCTGAACGCGTTCACCCGGAGCCAAAACCTGTTCGGTAAAGCAAAAGCACTCGATCTTCTCGAAAAAGGCACCGGCGGCGTAGGGTGTCACATTGTACGACGCCTGTCCTGCAACAGGATGATCGGTCGGATTGTACGCCTCATAGAACGCGAGGCCGGTTTCACCGACCCGCACTTCCATTTCGTTCACGACCGGCTTGAATTGCCATGGCATGCCGCTGTTGAGGCTGCCGTCAAAACGCACCTTGACGGTCTGATCCAGAATATCTGCTGATCCGGCAGTCACCTGGCCCGGTGTGCCGCCAAAGCCGGTGACACGGCAGAACCAGTCGTAAAAGGGCACAGACGCCCATGCCAAGCCACCCATCAGCACAACCACGGAAACGGTCTGTGCGACTGTCTTTGCCGGACCTGACATCGCCATCACATACTCTCCTCGGTTTGAACTGCGCCGCCGGGCAGGTCGCTAAAGTCGATATTGGTGATTTTCACATAGGTCAGCGCCATGACTAGAATGACAAAGCCCCCCAGCATCAGCCCGATGCCAAGGTTGCGACCGCGGCGACGGGTGTGAATTTCATGTTCGGCACGGATGGTCATGACCAGCCTCCAAATCCATAAGGTCGCAAGGTCGCTTCGGCGAGGATCGCACCGAAGTGCAAGAACAGATACCAGAGCGACAGGCGGAAAAATTTACGCTCGACAGCGAAGTTATCGGTTTCGCTATCGGTCTCGTCACGCTTCCAGATACGGAAGGCACCCAGCAGGAACAGCGCGTTCAGCACCACCGCAGCGGCCAGATAAATTGGCCCCCCGATCGAGGTGAAGCCGGTCCCGATGGCCAGCAAGACCAACAGGATCGTATAGACCAGAATGTGATTGCGCGTGGACCGGCGACCATGGGTGACCGTCAGCATCGGCACCTTGGCATCATCATAGTCATTGCGCATGAACAGGGCCAAGGCCCAGAAATGCGGCGGCGTCCACATGAAGATCAGCGCAAACATCAGCCACGCCTCGATCGAGAAGCTGCCGGTGGCGATGATCCAGCCGATCACGGGCGGGAACGCGCCAGCGGCACCGCCGATGACGATATTCTGCGGCGTTACACGCTTGAGCCACATGCTGTAAAAGACAGCGTAGAAAAGTATGGTGAAGAGCAGCATGCCCGCAGCAAGCAGGTTTGCCGCCAGCCCCAGCATCATGACGGAGAGACCGGACAGGGCAACCCCGATGGCAAGGGCCTCTCCGGGTTGGACCCGGCCCGACGGGATCGGGCGGTTGGCCGTCCGACGCATGACCGCGTCAATGTCGGCATCCCACCACATATTCAGCGCACCAGATGCCCCTGCGCCGATAGCGACGAACAAGATGGAGGCAAACGCCACGACCGGATGAACGGGCGTAGGGGCTGCCAGCATGCCGACAAGCGCGGTGAAAACCACCAGCTGCATGACGCGCGGCTTGAGCAGGGCGAAATAGTCGCCAAGCTGGGCTTCGTACGGCCCTGATTGTGTTGTACTCGTATCGGTCATCAAACTCTCGCCATGATAGGGATCGGGGCGCCGGTCGCGCGCCCCGACGTTCGGCTTGTCAGTTTTACTTTGACGCAACGGTCACGGGCGCTTCGATGCCTGCATATTCCGCTTTGGCTTTGTCCAGCCAATCGGCATATGCCTCTTCGGACACGACCTTGACGGTGATCGGCATGTAAGCATGCGCGTTGCCGCAAAGTTCGGAACACTGACCGAAATAGACGCCTTCCTGCTCGGCTGTGAACCATGTTTCAGCCAGACGACCGGGTACGGCGTCCTGCTTCACGCCGAAGGCTGGCATCGCCCAAGAGTGGATCACGTCAGAACCGGTCACCTGAACCACGATGGTCTTGCCAACGGGGATGACCACGGCTGTATCGGTCGCCAGCAGGAACTGTTGCTCGGTGTAGCCTGCGGCTTCCAGCTGTTCGATGACTTCAGGCGTTTTGCGGTTTTCACCACCAACGGCAGGAGCACCGATCATGTAGCTGTCAAAGCCGAAACCTTCTTCGATATAGTCATAGGTCCAGTACCACTGGTTGCCTGTCGCCTTGATGGTCAGATCAGCGGTCGGAATTTCCTGCTGACGGAACAGGATCGGCAGCGAATAGGCCCCGATCAGCACCAGAATCAGGATTGGCGCGATGGTCCAGGCAATCTCGACCGGGGTGTGGTGCGTAAACGACGCCGCGACGGGGTTCCGCTTTCTGTTGTAGCGGAAAGCGACCCAAAGGATCAGCGCAGTCACGAACAAGGTGATGGCCGTGATGATGATCAGAATCAGGTGATCCAGATCATGAATGTCCTGCGCCACCCGTGTCACGGCAGGCTGAAAGCCTAATCCGCCATCGATCGGCTCACCGATAATCTCAAGCCCGTCGATGCGTAGATTATCCTGCGCCCAAGCGGGTACAGTCGAAAAAGCGGCCATGAGACCCGAAAGAGAGAGAAGATGTTTCATATGTCGTCCTGATCTTGTGACCATTGATAGCAAATTCCGGCTGCACCTGTCACCAACCGGGGCGCGCCGTTGTAATCTGCATGCTTACAATCATATTCTAACTTCAAGATAAAGACTTCTGCTTGCGTCAAACAGACGCGAAACGATTTTTAAAAGACTGATTCAAGGAATATCCCGATGACCGACACCCGTTTTAACCCCTTTGAGGCATCGCTGGATCGGGAAATAGCCCTGAAAATGCTGCGAGACGCGGTCCATGGGGCCGATGACGGTGAATTGTTCTTCGAGCGTCGCCGGTCCGAAGGGCTGATGTTCGATGACGGTCGCCTCAAGACGGCCAGCTATGATGCCTCCGAAGGATTCGGCCTGCGGGCCGTGCGGGGCGAGGTTGCCGGATACGCCCATTCCAGCGAGATCAGCGAAGCAGCTCTGCGCCGTGCCGCCGAAACCGCGCGGCTTGCTGTAGGGGATGGTGGCGGAACCTGGGCCGACGCGCCGCAATCGACCAATCAGCGGTTATACACGGACGAAGATCCCATCGCCGGTGCCGCCTTTCCCGTCAAGGTAGAGACGCTCCGCGAGATCGACGATTTTGCCCGCTCGCTGGACAAACGCGTGGTTCAGGTATCGGCCTCTATCTCGGCCTCCATCCAGGAAATCGAGATTTTGCGTCCCGAAGGCACCTCTGTCCGCGATGTCCGGCCCATGACGCGCGTCAACGTATCGGTCATCGTGGAGCAGAACGGACGACGCGAAAGCGGCACAGCGGGCGGCGGTGGCCGCATTGGCCTTGACGGTCTTCTGGCCCCCGCAGACTGGCAAGCCAAGACCCGCGAAGCCTTGCGGATTGCCTGCGTCAACCTTGAGGCCGTCCCTGCCCCGGCGGGTGTGATGGACGTGGTACTTGGGCCCGGCTGGCCCGGCATCCTGCTGCACGAAGCGATCGGGCATGGGCTGGAAGGCGACTTCAACCGCAAGGGGTCCAGCGCGTTTTCCGGTCTGATGGGCCAGCAAATCGCAGCCAAAGGCGTCACGGTGCTGGACGACGGCACGATCCCTGACCGGCGCGGATCCATCAGCGTGGATGACGAAGGCACACCTTCGGCCAAGAACATCCTGATCGAAGACGGCGTGCTGGTCGGCTATATGCAGGACCGGCAGAACGCGCGGCTGATGGGTGCAAGCTCTACCGGAAACGGGCGGCGCGAATCTTATGCGCATATCCCGATGCCGCGGATGACCAATACCTACATGCTGGGGGGCGACATGGCCCCGGGTGATATCGTGGCTGATCTGAAGGACGGCATCTATGCCGTGGGTTTCGGCGGCGGTCAGGTCGATATCACAAACGGTAAGTTCGTATTCTCCTGCACCGAAGCCTACAGGGTGCAAAACGGTGTGGTCGGCGCGCCTGTCAAAGGGGCGACCCTGATCGGGGACGGTGCCACCGCGCTGCAACAGATCCGTGCCATCGGCAATGATCCGGCACTTGATCCGGGGATGGGGAATTGCGGGAAGGCCGGACAATGGGTGCCAGTGGGGGTCGGGCAACCGACGTTGATGATCGGCGGCTTGACTGTCGGGGGCGCTGCGTCCTGACCCGAAGACATGCGCCAGGGTGGCGATTTAGCGAAAATGGGGGGAAAGCTGTTCATGCGTTATTAACCAGGTCGCTCTATACCTGATTCTGCAACGGACGGAGACGCGGGATGACTGACAAGGACTACAATCCTTCTTCCACTCACCCCCCAATCCCACCCACCTCGGAAGATGAAAGTTTTGCCCGGCTTCGTCTGTTGCGCTCTCGCCGGGTCGGCGTAGCCACGTATAAACGACTGCTGACTGAACACGGCACTGCGCAGAACGCGCTGGCCGCGCTGCCGGAGGTAGCGCGCGCCGCGGGCGTTCTCAAATATGAAGTCTGCCCTGAAGGGGTAATCCACGCAGAATTGCGCGCGGCCAAGGCGGCGGGGGCCCGATTGGTGATGCACTCAACGCAGCTCTATCCGGCTGTTCTGGCGGATCTTGCCGATGCCCCGCCGTTCTTGTGGGTCGTTGGCAATACAGACCTGCTGAACCGGCCCACCATTTCGATCGTCGGCGCGCGCAATGCGTCTTCGTTGGGGACGCGGATGGCCAAAGCGCTGGCGCTTGGCCTTGGCGAGGCGGGATATGTCGTCGTGTCGGGCCTTGCGCGTGGTGTCGATGCCGCAGCGCATCTTGCCGCGCTGAACACCGGAACGATTGCGGTTCAGGCGGGCGGCGTAGACGTCATGTACCCGGCTGAAAATACCAAACTGGCCGAAGATATTGCAAAACGGGGCCTGCGGGTCTCGGAACAGCCCATGGGCCTGCAACCGATGGCGCGTCATTTCCCCAGCAGAAACCGGATCATCGCAGGGCTGAGCAAAGCGACGATCATCGTCGAGGCTGCTGCACGCTCCGGCAGTCTGATCACTGCGCGTGACGCGCTGGACCAAGGGCGTGAGGTGCTGGCCGTGCCGGGACATCCCTTTGATGCGCGCGCCGCCGGGTGCAACATGCTGATCCGCGACGGTGCCACGCTGGTGCGCAATGCCGCAGATGTGATCGATGTGCTTGGGCCTGCCCGCGCACCATCCCGCGAAAGCCAGCCGCACCTTGCGCTGGCAACGAAGCCTGTCGCGCGGCAGCCGAAGCCTTCGCTGCGCGAGACTGCCGCCTTGCACCTGCAGATTCTGTCGCGTCTTGGACCCAGCCCGGTTGCAGAGGACCAGTTGATCCGGGATCTTCAAGCCACGTCGGCTCGGATCGCGCCGGTTCTGATAGAGCTTGAACTTGACGGACAGATCTTGCGGCAGCCGGGCGGATTGGTGTCCCGGATAAGCTAGAGCCCGGCAAAACCCGCATGAAAGGGGGCCAGCCCCCGTCCCGGATTTCATCCGGGACTCCCCCGGGATTTGGGACCATTTGGAATGTGCGGATGGTTAAGATCGCGAAAAATCTGCCTGCAAATACACCGTATTTCAAACTCTGTCAGGCAGACCGACGCAGGATCAGTACATTGACAAACTTGGTGCCACGCCACATGTCACAGGCAAAGCCGCGATATTTCATTTGAACCAAGGTACAGAATTTTATGCCCGTTGTTGTCGTCGAATCACCTGCCAAGGCCAAAACGATCAACTCTTATTTGGGCAGCAACTATACCGTGCTGGCATCCTACGGCCATGTCCGCGACCTGCCACCGAAAGACGGATCCGTCGATCCTGAAAACGGGTTCAACATGACCTGGGAAATTGCGGCGGCAAGCAAGAAGCACGTCAAGGCCATCGCGGACGCACTGAAGGACGACAATGAACTGATCCTCGCAACCGACCCCGACAGGGAAGGCGAGGCGATCAGCTGGCACTTGCAAGAAGCGCTGACCGCGCGCAAATCCATCAGGAAAGACACCCCCGTCAGCCGCGTGGTGTTCAACGCGATCACGAAATCTGCCGTCACCGAAGCCATGAAGAACCCCCGACAGGTGGATATGCCACTGGTCGAAGCCTATCTGGCGCGGCGCGCATTGGATTATCTGGTGGGCTTCAACCTGTCGCCGGTCCTGTGGCGCAAGCTGCCCGGCGCGAAATCCGCCGGACGCGTCCAATCGGTCACCCTGCGCCTGATCGTCGAGCGCGAGATGGAGATCGAAGCGTTCCGCAACCGCGAATACTGGAGCGTCAAGGCGCTGGTCGCCACACCGCGCGGGCAGGAGTTCGAGGCGCGGCTTGTCACGCTGGCAGGGAAAAAGCTCGACCGGTTTGATCTGGCGAACGGGACGCAGGCCGAAATGGCCGTGCAGGCGATCACCAGCCGCGACCTGACTGTCACCAGTGTGGAGGCCAAACCCGCGAGCCGGAACCCTTCGGCACCGTTCATGACCTCGACGCTGCAGCAGGAGGCGAGCCGCAAGTTCGGCATGGGCGCGCGCCAGACGATGAGCACCGCGCAGCGCTTGTACGAGGCCGGGCACATTACCTATATGCGGACAGACGGCATCGATATGGCGCCCGAAGCGATGACGATGGCGCGCGAGGCCATCAAGGAGCGCTTTGGTGCGGAATATGTGCCCTCATCCCCCCGCATCTACAAGAACAAGGCCAAAAACGCACAGGAAGCGCATGAATGCGTGCGTCCTACGGACATGGCCAAGGATGCCGCCGCGCTGAAACTGACAGAGCCGGACCAGCGCAAACTTTATGATCTGATCTGGAAGCGCACACTCGCCTGCCAGATGGAAAGCGCACGGCTGGAGCGCACCACGGTCGAGATCGGCAGCAAGGACGAGCAGGTCGGCCTGCGCGCCACCGGTCAGGTTGTCCAGTTCGACGGGTTCCTGCGGGTCTATGAAGAAGGTCGCGACGACGTTGTCGATGAGGATGACAAGCGCCTGCCGCAGATCAGCGAAGGCGACAAGATGGACAAGCGCGCCGTCACGCCCGAGCAGCATTTCACCCAGCCTCCGCCCCGCTATACCGAGGCGACTTTGGTCAAGCGCATGGAAGAACTGGGGATCGGGCGCCCCTCGACCTACGCCAGCGTGGTGACCACGATTCAAGACCGTGAATATGTCCGCAAGGAAGGCAACCGCCTGTTTCCCGAAGACAAAGGGCGGTTGGTGACGGCCTTTCTCGAGAATTATTTCCGCCGCTACGTGGGCTATGACTTTACCGCCGATCTGGAAGACCAGCTTGACAAGGTCAGTGCAGCGGATGCCGACTACAAGGATGTTTTGAGCCGCTTTTGGAAGGATTTCTCCGCCGCCATTGCGGAAACTGCCGATCTGCGCATCACGGAAGTGCTTGAAAAAATCAACGAGGTGCTGGAGCCGCATCTTTTCCCACCGACCGAGGATGGCAAGGATCCGCGTCTGTGCCCCAACTGTGAAATCGGGCGCCTTTCGATGCGCACGGCACGCTCCGGCGGTGCTTTTATCGGATGTTCGAATTATCCGGAATGTCGTTATACCCGCCCCTTTGGCCCGCCCGATCCTGAGGCTGAGAAGTCGGCTATCCCGCCTGACGGCAAGCTGTTGGGCGAGGACATGGGCGAGGAAATTCGCGTTTTCAAAGGTCGCTTCGGCCCTTATGTGCAGCGTGGCCCCGTCACCGAGGAAAACAAGAAACCGCCGCGTCAATCGGTGCCAAAGGACTGGCCCGCAGAAGAACTTGAGCTGGACCGCGCCGTGATGCTGCTGTCGCTGC
>JAGXHB010000246.1 GCA_024636425.1 Roseobacter sp. | reverse complement strand
GCCTCGCGGTTGAATACATCACGGGCCGCTTGCATGACGTCGTCTGCTGTCACAGCGTCCAGTACATCGGGCCAGTCCTGCACATCCTGCACCGACAGCCCTATGGCGAGCGCGCTGCCGTAGCGGTTCGCGACCCCATCGGCACTGTCACGGGCATAGATTTGCTCGGCCCGGACCTGTAGCTTGATCCGCTCAAGCTGTTCGGGATCGACACCGTCCTCCATGAAACTGTCAAGTGCTGCGTCCATGGCGTCCTCGGCTTCCTGCAAGGTCACACCGGGCTGTGGCACGACGATGAGGTTGAAGGTCGTGTCGTCCAGCGATTGGCCACGGTAGAACGCGCCGGAATAGGTTGCGACCGAACTGTCGAATTGCAGCTTGTCCGCGAAATACGACGTCGTCCCGCCGCCGAGAATTTCCGCCAATATGGTAAGAGCCGCCGCCGTTTCCTGTTCGCCCGGATCACGCTCCTGCGCGAGATAGGACCGGCTGACATATTCCTGTGCCACGCGCGGGTCACGGAAGATCACCCGACGCTCGGCTGTCTGGGGCGGTTCCTGCGTGCGTGTGCGATCGGGCAGGTCCGGATTTTCCGGAATAGCACCGTAGTATTTTTCAGCCAGCGCCTTCACTTCATCGGGCTCGACGTCTCCGGACACGACCAGAATTGCATTGTTGGGCGAATAATAAAGGCTGTAGAAATCCAGAGCATCCTGCAGATCAAGCTCTCGCATCTCGTGCATCCAGCCGATGATCGGTGTGCCGTAGCGGTGGTTCAGATATTGCGCGGCATTCATCTGCTCGCGAAAAAGTGCTGCGGGATCATTTTCGGTCCGCTGATTGCGTTCCTCGATGATCACATCGCGTTCCGTGGCGATATTTTCCGGCGTCAGGCGGATGTTTTTCATCCGGTCCGACTCCATCTCCATCATCAGTTCCAGCCGGTCTGCGGCGACGCGCTGAAAGTAAGCGGTGTAATCGTAGCTGGTGAAGGCGTTGTCGCGTCCGCCATTTTTGGCGACCGTGGCGGAAAACTCGCCTGATTCCATTTTGTCTGTCGCCTTGAACAACAAATGCTCAAGAAAATGCGCCACCCCGGATGATCCTTTTGGTTCATCTGCCGACCCGGCGCGATACCAGACCATTTGCTGAACGGAAGGTGCGCGGTGGTCTTCGACGACCACGACCTCCATCCCGTTATCCAATGTGAAGGTTGTGACGGCTTCGTTCTCGGCCGAAAGCGCCAGTGACGCGGGCAGCGCAAGCGAGAAGAGGGCCGCGAGGGCCGGTAATCTGATCATGGTCGGTCCTTTGAAGAGGGTCGATACCAGACCTACTTACGCCACCCTGCGGAGCGATCAAGGGACCTAACGGATTTGTAATTTAAGCGGCGTTATTCGGCGGGGGGTGCAGATGGCGTCCGTGCACCCGCATTGCGCCAGCGCCGCGCTGCAGCATCTGCGTCGAGCGCCTGCCGCCTGTAGGCTTCGTTGTAACGATCTGTCGGTACGATCTTGATCTGCGTAAACCGCGCCTTGCCCTTGCGGAAGTCCGCATCGGCTTCGGCCAGCTGTTGCCGGATGCCGGGCGTCACGCCGAAACGGCTGGCCTGCTGGACAAGCGCTGCATCGCTGCCGGGGACCGGGCCGCCGGTTGCATTGGGATTGCCGCCAAACGCGATGATCCCCTCGGCCATCGCGTTGCGATCCGTCAGATTGCCTTGCCCCGGTGTGGGCGGCGGCAACGCGTTGTAGCTTGTTGGCTGTTCCAGCGGCTTGGCCGGCTGGATCATGAATTCGTCAGGGCCTTTGACCGAATTGCGCATGTCACGCAGACCCGAATTGGAGCACGCTCCAAGGGTCAGCGGTAGCAGGACAAGAGCGGCGACAAAGCGCATGACAGATCTCCTTTGGGTCTTTGCATCAGTATCGCAGGCAGGCATCAAATGTCACTGGCCTTTTTTGCGGGGCTTCTTAGCCGTGGTTTTCGGCTCTGCGGTGAAAAAGATCAACCCGATTGCACCTGCAAAGATGAACACATCGGCGACGTTGAAGACGAAGGGATTATTGATCCCACAGCAGGACATGTTCAGAAAATCAAGGACATATCCGTATATCAGCCGGTCCACCACATTGGCGATCGCGCCCCCAACCAGCAACCCTGCGCTGATCTTTGCCCACGTGCCAAGCACGTTCCGCTGTGCCCAGACCAGCACACCCACGCAGATCGCGCAGGCAAGGGCGATCAGGATCCAGCGGCTGGCGTCCGACCCGTCACCGAACAGA
Source organism: Roseobacter sp. (assembly GCA_024636425.1). Taxonomy (GTDB): domain Bacteria; phylum Pseudomonadota; class Alphaproteobacteria; order Rhodobacterales; family Rhodobacteraceae; genus Sulfitobacter. Next base: position 9,884 of record JAGXHB010000246.1, on the reverse strand, counting down.
CCGAAGTTGATGCCGGTATTCTCGCCGTAGCGGAAGTTCAAAAGCGGTGGCAGCACGTCGATCGAACGGATACGGCTTAGCTCCATCGCGTGAACGACAACATACTTGCTAAGCTGGTCCAGGATGAAGGCCGCAAACCCGGCCCAGAAAATGATACGCATGTTTACTCGTCCAAGTTTAGTGCCGGAAATGGCGCATGCCGGTAAAGACCATGGCAAGCCCTGCTTCATCGGCGGCGGCGATCACCTCGTCATCGCGCATCGAACCGCCGGGCTGGATCAGGGCGGTTGCCCCAGCTTCGGCGGCGGTGATCAGACCGTCAGCAAAGGGGAAGAATGCATCCGAGGCGACAACCGACCCTTGGGTCAGCGGGGCCGGCAAGCCCATCGCTTCGGCCATATCCTGTGCCTTGCGGGCAGCGATGCGCGTGCTGTCGACGCGGCTCATCTGGCCAGCCCCGACACCCACGGTGGCACCGTCCTTGACGTAGATGATGGCGTTGGATTTCACGTGCTTGGCGACGGTCCAGGCGAACATCAGATCGGCCAGCTCCTGATCCGTGGGCTGACGCTTGGTCACGACCTTGAGGTCATCGCGCGTGATTCGCCCCACGTCCTTGTCCTGCACCAGATACCCGCCCGACACCTGCCGGAACGCCAGCGCCGCCACGGTCGGATCGGCAAGGCCGTTTGTGGTCAGCAGCCGCAGGTTCTTTTTCTGGCCAAAGATCTCCATCGCGTCAGCAGTGGCACCGGGGGCGATCACGACTTCGGTAAAGATCGCGCTGATCGCTTCGGCGGTTTCGGCGTCCAGTTCCTGGTTCAGCGCGATGATCCCGCCAAACGCGGATGTCCGGTCGCAATCAAAGGCCCGCGTGTAGGCGTCGACCATCGAGGTGCCCCGTGCCACACCGCAAGGGTTCGCATGTTTGATAATCGCGCAGGCAGGGCCTTGGGCCGCGTCAAATTCGCTGACCAGTTCGAACGCGGCATCAGTGTCATTGATGTTGTTATAGGACAGTTCCTTGCCCTGATGCTGGGTCGCAGTGGCCACGCCGGGTCGGTTTGATCCGTCGGTGTAGAACGCGGCCTGCTGATGCGGGTTCTCGCCATAGCGCAGGGTCTGCGCCAGCGTACCGCCCACCGTACGGCGGCGCGGCCTGCCGCCCACTTGCGCTGCCATCCACGTGCTGACAGCCGTGTCATAGGCCGCCGTGCGGGCATAGGCCGTCTGCGCCAGACGCTGCCGCAGAGCGTAGGTCGTCTGACCGCCATTTTCCTGAAGTTCGCTGATCACGGCGGCATAGTCCTGCACATCCACGACCACATTCACAAAGCCATGGTTCTTGGCCGCAGAGCGGATCATCGCAGGGCCGCCGATGTCGATGTTTTCGATCACTTTGGCATATTCAGCGCCCTTGGCGACCGTTTCCTCGAACGGGTAGAGGTTCACCACCACCAGATCGATTGCGCCGATCCCGTGCTGGTCCATCGCCGCCACATGCGCATCGTTGTCGCGCAGCGCCAGCAGCCCGCCATGCACAACCGGGTGAAGCGTCTTGACGCGCCCGTCCATCATTTCGGGAAAGCCCGTCACCTCGGCCACGTCCTTGACCGCCAGCCCCGCATCGCGCAGCGCCTTGGCGGTACCGCCGGTGCTGAGCAACTCGACCCCGTGTGACGCCAGCGCCTGCCCCAGTTCGACAAGTCCGGTCTTGTCAGAAACGGAAAGAAGCGCACGGGAAACGGGGTAAAGATCGGGCATGAAAGGCATCCTTTGGTCAGTCCTGGTCATCATAAGGGTCGTCGATCGACAAGTCCCGCACGCCAATCGCAGTTTCCTGCGCTTTGGACAAGGACCACCTGATCCGCGTGGCATAGCTTGTCGCACGCCCGGCCAGCAGGATCTGCAACGACGCCCGCGGTTTCAGCCGGTTCCGCTCAAGGTAAACGCTTGGTTCCAATGACAGTTTATGCGTGCCATCATGGCGGAACACCCAGATCTCACCGCTTTTCAGCGCCATCGAGATTGCGGCCCCTCCCAGATCCAGCGTCGCATCGACGTCGGGGTGCAGGTGGAAACGAATCTCGAACGGAATCCCCCTGAGCTTGACTGCATCCAGTTCACGGTCGAATTGACGCTTTTCGTGGTCTTCCAGCGCCAACAACATATCTTCGCCTGCCAGACCGCGCCCGTCCTGGGTCAGCTCCAGCGAACGGGCATGGGTCAGGCCGAACCCCCGAACAAAGCCGTTGTGCCCGCCCTGAAACTTCGTTCCATCGCTGACCGGTTCGATTTCGACGGGCACATAGGTCGGACAGGCGATCAGCGCTTCTGATCCGGTAAAGCGGTCCGGATCGGCAAGCCGTGCGCTGGAGTATCCGCCAAGCGACAGGCCGGAATGCGACGGCGTGGCCCGTCCCGCACGGCGCCATTCAACCCCGAACGACGCGCCCGACCCGCAATTCACCACCAAAGGCCGCCGCCCGGACGTCACCTCGAACGCGAGTGTGGAAGCGTGCGCGTTTACCGAAGCAGGTCCACCCGGTGGCGCACTGGCGTCGATGATCACACTGGTCCGGCCCGCCGACAGGCGCGCATAGCCCATCGACAAACCGTCTGGCTGGCGGGTCTTGATCTTGGACGTCGACAGGGCGTGATCCAGCCAGCCTTCGGCACCACGCCCGCCCCCATGAAACCGTGCAAGCCCGCCGTCCGTGTGGCGCAGCGTCCGCAAGGTGGGGGCAATGCGTTCAATCGCGGCCATATGCGCCTTGGGCGTACCGCGCCCTGCATCGCTCAGCGCGGCGGCAGCCCATGTCAGCAGAGTAAACACATGCAGCAGCTCTTCGGGATTGCGCGTCGGCAGGCCGCCTTGATCGTCGATCTGCACGTCACACTCGCGCGCCAATGCCTTGATCGCAGGATCGGCCAAGGCCTCTTGCCCCTCAAGCGACAGACCGGCGTAGATCAGGCCGGTCAGCGCCTCGAACCGGGGCAGGCCCGGGGCTGCGGCGTGCCAGCGGCGCGACAGGAAGTAGGTCTGTTCGACAAGTGACCGGTAGAAAGCATCGCTTTTCTGCTGGTCAGTGCCGCGCAGCAGAAAGATTGCATGATTGATCCAGCGGATCAGCCGCCTGCCGGTCAGGTCCGGTGTCCAGCCGATCCCGCGCCCTTTGCCATAACGGTCGATCCATCCCCACAGCCAGCGCTGCGCGGTGTCGCGGGCCCGGACGTCGCCCACGGCCGCCAGATCATCCATCCACGCAAATCCGTGCAGTTCGCGGGTAAAATCCAGATCGGGGGCAGGCACCTCCCAAGGAGTTTCGGCCGAGACAGCTTCGATCAGGCTGCCAGAGAAAAGCAGATTGCCCGCGATCAATTGCCGTCCACGGGCAAAGGATCCGATGGTGCGCGGTTCAGGGGATGACACAAATCCACGGGCTTGGGTTCGCGTGCGGGTCGCCGCCCGCGCGTGCCATTTATTTAGAAAACGCGACCGACGCGCCTGAAAACGTGAACTGAACATGCGGCTGCCTCTGTACGCTCTGAAGGCGTTTGCGGGACCATAGCCTGACATCCCGCACGAGTCACCGCATTTTGGCCTGTAACCCGCACACAGGTAAAGTTTTTAACAGACTACAACCTGTGGTTCAGCCGGTTTTACGCAGGCAAGCGATGTAAAAACCGTCCATGCCCCCCAGATCCACCCAGTAATCCGGGCGCAGCCGCAACCCGCCCTCGGAGGAGATCCACGAAGGATCAATGCCCGGCAGGTCCAGCGCAGTGGCATCCACCTGCATATCCGCGTGCCGTTCCAATGCCTCGTCGACCTGCACTTCGCCTTCGTCGGGCAAAAGCGAACAGGTGCAAAAGACCAGCCGGCCACCGGGGTTCAGCAAGGACCACGCATGGTCGATCAGCTCGCCTTGCAATTCAATCAGATCGCCGAATTCCGAGCCATCCTTGGCATGGGGCAAATCGGGGTGCCGGCGGATCGTACCGGTCGCGGAACAGGGCGCGTCCAGCAGGATCGCGTCAAACTGCCCCTCGAACGCGCGGGCATCCATCACCACGACCTTGGCGGGCAGATGGACGCGGGCCAGATTTTCCCTGACCCGTTGCATACGCTGTTTTGAATTATCAACCGCCGTGACCTGCGCACCGGCGGCGGCAAGCTGCATGGTCTTGCCACCGGGAGCCGCGCACAGATCAAGCAACGCTTCGCCCTTTTGCGGGGCAAGGATCTTGACCGGCAGGGCGGCGGCGGCATCCTGGACCCACCAGTCGCCTTCGGCAAAGCCGGGCATCGTGGTGACCTGTCCAGCATCGGTGACCCGCACCGTCCCTGTCGGCAACAGCGTGCCCCCAACAGCTTCCGCCAATGCGGCAGGGTCTTTTCTGGCGGTCAGGTCAAGCGGGGCACCGGCGAAATGTGCGGCTTCCACACCTGTGATCGCGTCCGCTCCCCACGCCTCGACCAAGGGGCCGCGCAGCCATTTCGGCAGGCGCGGCGATCTGAGTGCTGCCCATGCCTCCGGCCCTTCGGCGGCGATCTTGCGCAGCACCGCGTTTGTCAGCCCCTTGAGGTGTCCCAGCTTGTTGTGAGTGGCGACCAGTTCGACCATTGCATTGACGACACCATGCGCAGCACCACCCTGACACAGTTCGATGGTGCCGACCCGCAAGGCGTTGCGGACCGTCAAAGGGGGGTATTTCGACAGATGTTTCTGCAAAAGGCGATCAGCGCGTTCCATCCCGCGCAAGGTATCCAGCGCCAGCCGCTGCGCCCGCGCGCGATCATCGGGGGGCAGTTTGTCGAGCACACCGGCAGCCAGCAATTCCGACATCAGACGCTCTTCGCCCAGAATCATATCCAGAAGGTAGACGGCACTTCTGCGGGCCTGAACGCCGGTATCTGACATGAAAACGCTTTCTTGCTAGGGCCGCCCGTCTTGTCTGAGCGCAGTACCGGCGTATATCAAGGAAACCGCAGCCTCAAGAGGATGAGAATATGACCGAAGCAGGTAAACAGCCCATGCCGAGCCCGCCGCATGATCCAACCCCCATTCCCGAACCGGGCCCGGACATGCCACCCGAGCCAACACCGGACCCCCGCCCGATGATTGCGCAAGACCTGCCGCCCGCTGCCCAGCGCGCGCTGGCCGAGGCGGAAGAGCGCCGCAAGGCTGCCGCAGCACTGGACCTGCCCCCAGAACTGGGCGGGCGCGACGGACCAGAGCCTGTGCGCTATGGTGATTGGGAGAAAAAAGGGATCGCGGTCGACTTTTAGACGACCACGCCGCTCTTATCTGAGGCTGAAATCCGCGGACTGCCCTGTCCCCTTGTCAGAGGTGAAACGGATCTTGCTACCCGTGACTGCAACTTCCTGGCAGTTATACCCCAGATCATCGCCACCCCAGTTCAGGCTGCGGCAGAAGAACCCGTCCCGCCAGCTCCATTCTCCGGTGACATCCCAAACGGCCCCCGTGCCGGAGATGCTCCCGCTTGGCGTTACCTGCAGCTTGACCAATGGCCGCGTCAGGGTTTTACCGTTTATGGTCGACACGAATACAGACTTGCTTTCGACCTTCTGAAAATCGGCTTGGGCTGTGCTCGCCAAGGAAAACGCGGCGGCACCTGCCAGACTCAACAGCTTCAACATCATTCACTCCTCGTTGCGATCAATCCAGAGTTACGCAATGAAAGTTAAGATAGTTTCAGCAGGCGAAATGAAAAGCGTGCTTCTCTGCCCCCCCTTGTCAGTCGTTCAATCCCAACACATCCAGCATATCATAGGCACCGGGGGATTTCCCTTGCCCCCAAAGGGCTGCCTTGATCGCGCCACGGGCAAACACGGCCCGGTCAGAGGCAACATGTCGCAGGATGATACGCTCTCCGGCGGCGGCGAACAGGACGTCGTGCTCGCCCACAATATCACCGCCCCGAATCGCCGTGAACCCGATGTCACCCCGCTGGCGCGCACCTGTCATCCCGTCGCGGCCCCGGTCGGACACATCGGCAAGCGACACGCCACGGCCTTCGGCAGCGGCTTCGCCCAGCATCAGCGCGGTGCCTGACGGAGCGTCGACCTTCTGATTGTGATGGGCTTCGATGATCTCGATGTCGAAATCCTCGTCCAAGGCGGCGGCGACGCGTTTGGTCAGTTGCGTCAGAAGGTTGACCCCCAAGCTCATATTGCCGGCCCGCACGATGACGGCATGGCGCGCGGCAGGTTCCAGTTGGGCAATCTGCGCCTCTGTCATGCCGGTGGTGCCGATCACATGGACGGCGCGTGCTTGCGCGCAAAGTGCTGCAAATTCCAGCGTCGCTTCGGGGGCGGTGAAATCAATCACCGCCTGCGCATGGGCAATCGCTTCAAGCGGATCATCCGTGACGATCACGCCTAGTGCTGCCCCCCCCATGGCGATACCGATGTCTTGCCCGACCCACGCATGCCCCGGCCTTTCGACGGCACCCACAAGGCGCACGCGGTCATTGGCAGAAACCTGCCCAATCAACATCTGGCCCATGCGGCCCGAAGCCCCTGTAATCGTGACGCCCGGAATATCGCTCATTTCATGCTCCTCGTGTTGGCTTTGTGTAGCGCGCCGCGACCCGCTTGGCAAAACCTCTGCGACCCCTTAGATGAAGGCTATGGCAAAGAACAAGTTTCATGAGGGCTCCGGCCCGTCGCAACGACAACTGCGTGTAGGCGAAACAATTCGCCGTGCATTGTCAGATGTGCTCGCCCGCGGTGATGTACATGATCCGGAACTGAACCGGATGTCGATTACGGTGGGCGAGGTACGCGCCTCTTCCGATCTCAAGATCGCAACGGCCTATGTCCTGCCGCTTGGCGGTGACGGGCGCGAAGACGTGCTCAAGCTGCTCGCCCGCAACAAGGGTGAACTGCGCCGGTTGATGTCGCGCAAACTCGCGCTGAAATACGCGCCAGATCTGCGTTTCCAGCTGGACGAGACGTTTGACCGGATGGACGAAACCCGTCGGATGTTGTCGCAAGACGTCGTGCGACGCGACGCAGAGGCCCCGGACACCGATCCGGCAGATTCGTGACACGCGCGCTGGCCGCAGCACTGATGTTCGTCAGTACAGCGACCCTTGCGCAGACAGAGACCTGCCGGAACGAAACCCATGAGGGCAACAGCTTTGCGGTTTGCGAGGTTGACCTGACGCAGGACGATCTGTCGCTTTTCCTCTATGACAGCGGCGGCAAGCCCTACGGCTATTTCAACGTTCTGGATGACGCGCTGGCGGCGTCCGGAAAGACGCTTGGCTTTGCCATGAACGCCGGTATGTACCATCAGGACAGGTCACCTGTCGGATATTACCTTGAGAACGGTGAGATCCTGCAGGACGTCGTCAGCACCGATGGTCCCGGCAACTTCGGATTGCTGCCCAACGGGGTGCTCTGTTTGCGCAAGGGCCGCGCCGACGTGATCGAAACGCGCAGGTTTCAACGCGAAAAACCCGACTGCGACAGCGCCACCCAATCCGGCCCGATGCTGGTCATCGACGGGGCGCTTCATCCGAAGTTCCTCAAGGACGGTACGTCGAAATATGTGCGCAATGGCGTAGGAACCACGGACGACGGCACCCGCGCCTATTTCGTGATTTCCAACGGGGTGATCAATTTCTACGATTTCGCGGTGTTCTTTCGGGACAAGCTGAACCTGCGCAATGCGCTTTATCTCGATGGCAACGTCTCGCGGTTGCGCGCACCCGCATTGGGCCGGAACGATATGGGGTTCAGCGCGCTTGGGCCAATACTCGGCGTCGTGCGGGACAGGTGAGCTGGGGCTAAAAGGACTTTCATGCCTTCGGCGAGGATTTTTTCCCATTTGGAAGATCAGGTCTGGGCATTTCGCCAATGTCTTTGATAGACGCGTGCCAACCAGACAAGGGACAACGGTTATGGCGCGCAGACGTAAGGGACGGGATGTTTCGGGCTGGCTTGTGGTAGACAAACCCGCCGGCCAGACCTCGACCACCGTGGTGAACAAGGTGCGTTGGGCGCTGAACGCCAACAAGGCGGGTCATGCAGGCACGCTTGATCCCGAAGCGACCGGCGTCCTGGCTGTCGCCCTGGGCGAGGCGACGAAGACCGTACCCTACATCACGGACGCGCTCAAAGCGTACGAATTTACCGTGCGGCTTGGCATTTCGACGAACACGGACGACGCCGATGGTGAGGTTCTTGCCACCTCGGACCTGCGCCCGGATGATGCGGCGATCAAGACGGCCTTGTCTCGTTTTATCGGCGACATCCAACAGGTGCCGCCACAGTTTTCAGCCGTAAAGGTCGATGGCCAGCGGGCTTATAAACTGGCCCGTGCAGGCGAGGCGATGGAGCTTTCTGCGCGGTCCCTTTGGGTGGAAAGCCTGCTTTTGATCGACCGGCCCGATCCCGATCACGTCGCGCTAGAAATGGTCTGCGGCAAGGGTGGCTATGTTCGGTCGATTGCACGCGATCTGGGTCAGGCGCTGGGATGTCTGGGCCATGTCCGGGATCTGCGGCGCACCTGGTCAGGCCCGTTTGATGCCGCCGATGGTCTGACGATGGCCGAAATTGACGAAATGGCCCGCACCGACGCGCTTGATGCGCATCTGCTGCCGCTGGAGAAGGGTTTGCAAGATCTGCCCGAGGTCAAGGCGACGCCCGAGGGTGCCGCACGCCTGCGCAACGGCAATCCCGGAATGGTATTCGCATCCGACATAGAATACGGCGAGGAAGTCTGGGCCTCCCATGAGGGACGCGCCGTGGCCGTCGGGCGCTACAAGGCGGGCGAACTGCATCCTTCGCGGGTGTTCAACCTGCCCGGCTGACCCTTTGATCACGCGACACCACACCAAGGGCGACGCGCCCTCTACCGCCGTCTATTCGGAGTGCGAGACCTATCGCTACAGCCTCACGCGGGAATGGGATCCAAGCGGTGAACGGCTGGTTTATGTGATGTTGAACCCCTCCAAGGCGACCGAAGTCGACAATGATCCGACGGTGGAGCGTTGTGAGCGGCGCGCGCGCGCCCTGGGGTTCGGTGCGTTTCGGGTCGTCAACATCTTTGCCATCCGCGAGACGGACCCCCGACGCATGCGCCAGGCGTCTGATCCGGTCGGGCCGGACAATGACCGGATGCTGACCGCTGCTGTCAGGTGGTCGCATCAGGTGATCGCCGCATGGGGAACCCACGGGGCCCACCAACAGCGGGGCGCATCGGTCATGGCGATGCTGCAGCAGCTTGGCGCGCCGACCTATCATCTGGGGCTGTCAAAGCACGGCCATCCCAAGCACCCGCTCTATATACCCTATGCGCAAAGCCCGACATTGTGGACGCTTTAACCGGCAATTAACCTTACTACCCATATGTTTTTGACCAGAGCCCCGAAATGTGGGCACTGTTTTCAGGGCGATCTGCAGTTGATAGGTCGATGCAAATGGAATTCGGTCATGTTGTTTCTTGCCGGTTTGATGGGGTTGATGGCAGTCGGGGCGGTTGCCTTTGTCGACGTGGGCACAGATGACGATGATGATGATGAATTTCCTGATCCCGCGGGCGAGATTGACGGACGAACCATCTCTGGCACCGGCAATGCCGATCTGCTTGAGGGGGGTGATGGTAACGATCAGATCAACGGTTACGGTGGCGATGACCTGATCCATGGCAACGGGGGCAATGACCTTGCCTTTGGGAACGTCGGCAATGATACGCTGCATGGCGGGGCCGGAAACGATGATCTGCATGGCAATGATGGCGCGGACGGTCTTTTTGGCGATGCCTCGGACGATAGTCTGACAGGGCATAACGAAAACGATACCCTGTACGGCGGGGCCGGAAACGATTCACTTAACGGGTCTGCCGGAG
>JAGXHB010000245.1 GCA_024636425.1 Roseobacter sp. | reverse complement strand
GATCGACAGCGGCGATCCGGCAACGGCGGCGCAGAATGCAATTGACTGGTGGATATCGCGTGGCGAAGACCCCAGCAAAAAGCGCCTGATCTTCAGCGACGGTCTGGATGTCAACAAGATCAAGGAGTTGCACAGCCAGTTCGCAGGCAAGGTCACCGCCTCTTTCGGGTGGGGCACGCTGTTGACGAATGACTTCCGCGGGCTGGTGCCGGATGACGCGCTGGCACCGTTCAGTCTGGTCTGCAAAGCTGTCAGTGCCAATGGCAAGCCAACGGTCAAGCTTTCGGACAACCCCAACAAGGCGATGGGGCCGGACGCGGAAATAGAACGCTACAAAAGGGTGTTCGATGTGGGCGAACAGGCGGCGCAAACGGTCATTGTCTAAAGCGGGGGCACATTTTTGGTGCGGCGCAATCTGCGTTCGCGCCAGACGATGATCAGCCCCCCCGCGACGATCAACACGGCACCGGGGAAAAGCTCGTTCCACGGGGCCTCGCCATAAAAGACCCAGCCCAGAACAAAGGCAAAGGGAATGCCGAAATAGCTGAAAGGTGCCAGATTGCTTTGCTCTGTCATCCGGTAGGACACGATCATGAAAAGCACGGCCGTCCCGCCAAAGCCACCCATCGCAAGGATCCACAGCAGATCGGTCGTCTCGTTCAGGCTGCTGAACCCGACGGTAAAGAACGCCAGCAGCAGCGATCCCCCGGCTGCGGTGGCCGAGGCATAGATGTTGATCAACGCGCTTGGGACCGCATCATCCATCATGCGGGCGGTCACACTGCTCAACGCATAGCAGGTCGCGGCGGCAAGCGGCAAAAGCGCTGCGGGATCAAAGGCGTCGCGCCCCGGGCCTACGATCAGCATAACGCCGACAAATCCGAATATCACGGCCGTCCATCTCAGTATCCCCACGCGTTCCCCCAGCAGGGGAACGGCCAGCGCCACCATGATCGGCGCATTTGCATAGGTGATCGTGGACGCCGTCGCAAAGGTGAGCAACCCGAGCGAAAGATAAAAGAAATACTGTGCAAACGTCAGGATCACGCCGCGCAGCAATGCCAGTTTCCACTGGCGCAACTGCAGCTTGCGTCCGTTGCGGTGCCAGTCAGGTGACCACCACAAGGCAATCACGGCAGGGATCAGACCGGCGATATTGCGGTAGGCTGACAGCTCTGCCGCGCCATAGTGGGGCGACAGAAACTTGATGATCAGACCCATCAGATCAAACAGCAGCAAGGCAATCAGCGAAAAGACAATGGCGAGGGTCGTGCGGTTTTTGAGCATCGTCGCCCGTCCTGTGCTGCGCTTGGGCGGACGCTAGCAGACTGTCACGGATTGACCACTCCCTAGTTCAGCTTTTCGGATCGACCTTACCACGCAAGGCTTTGACCTCGCCCCTGACTTTCTTTTCTTTCAGCCGCCGCTTTTTTGACCCCAATGTTGGCCGGGTCGGTATGCGCCTTTTAGGCGGGGTCAGCGCTGCCTTGATCAGCTCCTTGAGCCTTTCGCGCGCAATCTCCCGGTTACGTACCTGGCTTCGCGTCTCGTCGCATTGGATGACCAGCGCGCCTTCGTTGGTCCAGCGCCGCCCGGCCAGACGGCGCAGGCGCGTTTTGACGGGTGACGACAATGACGGCGAGGTACCCGCCTCGAACCGCAGTTCGACCGCACTTGAGACTTTGTTCACATTTTGCCCGCCGGGCCCCGAGGACCGAACGAATGTCTCGGTCATCTCCCAGTCCTGAATAGCGACAGTGTTTGTGATGTGCAGCATGCGTCTCTCCTTGGGGCGGATCATCGCACTGGAACGCATCAAGGTGAAGATGCGTTCAAACTTAAGTTAAACCCCCTTTGGAGAGGTCCGGCCATGCTAAGTCTGCCAACCGTAATCGAGGTCGCCAACAACCGCGACACCCTGTTTTCTTTCCGGATAACGGGCGAAGTCAGCCAAGACGATATGACCGCTTTGGCCGAATACGTGAATGACATCTTTGACGCGCATGATTCAGTCGACTTGATGATGATTTTTGATCGCTATGATGGTGCCGAGCCGGGCGCAAGCTTCAGCTGGGAGTCAATCAAGTCACGGTTCAGATCTTTGTCCAAGGTGGATCGCTATGTCGTCGTCGGAGCCCCTGACAGCGCGCAAAGCGTGATTGACGCAATGTCGACCATCATCCCGGTCAAGGCAAAGACCTTTGACGAGGAGATCGCGGCGTGGAGGTATCTGGACGCCGAAGCAGTGTCTGAACCGAACGAGAGCGAACGCCACTAGTATGCGAAAAGGGCCGCCCTTTTGAAGGGGCGGCCCAATCGAATGGTTTACGGAGGCAGGATCGGTTAGATCAGCGATCCACCTGGGTTTTATCGACCGCCAAGGGCTGCCCTAGCGGGATACCTCCCAAGCTGTTCCGACACCTCGCTCCAATACCGTTCTTGACACTGGATCACCTCCTTTACATTTGTTGAACTCACTCAAAGGTTTGCACAGTCTCGCCCAAATGCAAAATGTTTTTTGCACTGTGGTCGAAAAACTCGCAGCCCTGTGATCGCTATGTGAATCCGCGACGCAGCTGGAGGACGCAACGATGCAAACGAGGGGCGTTGCCCCTCAAATTCTCTGGGATATTCAAGAGCCAGAGAAGGTGAGGGACCGGTACTCAGGCCGTCTTGAGCAGCCGCGCGGTGATCAGACGGAACGGGATCAGCGCAATCAGCGCGAGGCCAAGTTTGACCGACCAATCCGCCACCGCAAGCGAAACCCACAAGGGGGCTTCAGGACCGCTGCCCAGCAGGGGAACGGTTTCGGAGGCCCAGGATACATCCGTCGCAGGATGTATGAAGGACAATGCACCTGAAAAGGCGATCGAGAAGAACAAAATGGTATCGACTGTGCTGCCGACCAAGGTGCTGGCCAAGGGCGCGCGCCACCATTTACCGTCCCGCAGCGCGGAGAAGATGGCGACATCCAGCAACTGCGCTACCAGGAATGCCACGCCGGACCCTACGGCGATACGGATCGTCACCAAGGGACCAAATTCGCCCATGATTTGCGTCCCGATCAGCGAACATGCCAGACCGACCACAAACCCCACCATCACGACGCGCCGTGCTGCCGCCTGCCCGTAGGCGCGGTTCATCACGTCGGTGACCAGAAAGGCCAGAGGGTAGGTAAAGGCGCCCCAGGTCAGCCAATTTCCGTACAGGAACTGAACAAGGATGTTGGAAGCCACGACGATAGCGGCCATGGCAATGATGCCGGGAAGATGAGTGCGTGTCATGATATAACCGTTTTTTGCAAGGGTGCGGCGACTTGGCCTGCGGGGATCGCAGACAGCGCCCGTTTAAGACCTACATGGTTTTCTTGCAAGTCATTCGGTCAGTGTAAATTCGACGATCTGGGTTTGCTGGACCGGAAAGAAGTTGTCGTCAGAGATTAGCGTCAAGCGAGTCCGACCTTCATCATCTGTCCAGACCGTGATCGCTTCAAGATTGTCATACCGGGCCGGAAGGCTTTGCAGGAGGGTTGTTTCGGTCAACTTCGGATCATCCAGATTAAACCTGCGTATGCGTGTCCGAAACCCCAGCGGTGTCACGGTACGCTCAAGCAAATAGAGCCTGCCTTCGGTGTCGAAATCCGCGCCTACCGGCAAGAAGGGACCGCGTTTGGGAAGCTCTGCAAGCAGTTCCCAGCCCGTTTCGGCGATGTAGGCGAAGACCGGAAAGCTGGCACCGCTGCTTTGTTCGGGGACCGCGATCAATGTGTCGTCAGAACGGACAGCAAGCGCTTCGAAGCCCGCGTTTTCACTTACGAAATCGAATTCAGGCATGCTTGGCAGCGGGGTGGTCCGACCGTCCGCCACCGTTAAAGCGGCAACGCGATGCTGGCCTTCAAAGCTGGCAAAGGCGCGACCGTCAGCTGTTATGGCCAGTCCTTCCGCATCCGTGAAGGGTTTGACCAGGATTTGTCCGGACGGATCGCGCAACGCCACGGAATGGGTCAGCGTAACGCCGGTCAGGACACCTTCAGTTCGATCAAGGGTGGCTTCGATCACGCGCCCGCGGTCAGAGACTGCAACCAGCCGCTTGCCATCGGCACTAACTTCCATACCTGAAAACCCGCCAAACCAACTGGCGTCCTCGGTCCAGACATAGGATGAGGTTTGCACAAGCGTGGATGAAGCATCAGAGGCCAGAGCCGCCGATGCCATACCAAGTGCGACAATGGTTTGGAGCAGTGTCAGTTCGCTTCCAGTACAGACTGGCACTGTGCCGGCAGATCAGCCAGGACGAGTTCCCGTTTGGGTTTGGCTTTGGGTGCGTTTGGATTTGGTGGCGGTGGATTAAGGATGTTCGCCTGCCACTGACGTGCATCGGCGCAGCCGTCCCCTGCGGGGGGCGGATCCTGGTTCACGCAGCCTGTGGTCCCCTTGGGACAGGCCAAACGCACGTGAAAGTGATAGTGGTGGCCGTACCACGGGCGTATCTTGCGCAGCCAGCTCCGGTCCCCCTTTTCGTCATCGCACATTTGCACCTTGGCACCCGGGAAGATGAAAATCCGCGCGACACGAGGGTCCGATGCGGCAGCCTTGAGGATTTCGTGATGTTGGCGTGTCCAGCTGCTGTTAACATATGCACCACTGGAACGGCGCATCGAAATCGACGAAATGTTTTCACGCTGCGCGCGGCTGAGGGCCAAGGATTTGGGCGGCAGCATCCATATATCCGCATCAAGACCCATCTGATGGCTTGCGTGTCCGGTCAGCATCGGGCCACCGCGGGGCTGGCTGATGTCACCGACATACAGCCCCTCCCACCCCGGCTGCTGTGCTGCCTTCGCGCTTAGGTCTTTAAGGTAATCAATGACTTCGGGGTGACCCCAGTTCCGGTTGCGCGACAGGCGCATCGCTTGCCAGGTCGGGCCGGTTTCCGGCAATTGGGCCGCACCTGCAACGCATCCTTTGGCATAGCTGCCGAAAGGGGCGGACGATTGTCCCGATGGCCCTGATTTGGCACCGAACAGCTTTTTCGCCTGAACATTGCTGAGCGCGCCGCCCGACGAACCGATGGTCGGCAAGATCTTGGACGCTTCAGGGTTGGGTTTGGATGATGATCCGCCACATGCCACAAGGGTCAGTGAAAGGGCAACACACGCAAGCACTCTAGACAGGATCATTTAGCGAAATCTCCGTTCGGTTTCACCCATGCTAACAGAATTAGGCCAAGAATGAACAGCCCTACCACGGGGGTAATGCCCAGCCTTTGACTGCCGGTCAGGTCGCTCGTCACGGCAATCAGCGCAGGTGCCAGAAACGACGTCGCCTTGCCTGAAAGCGCGTAAAGCCCGAACGCCTCGGTCATGCGTTCCGGGTTGCCTTGTCGCGTCAGCATATTGCGAGATGACGCCTGCAATGCGCCACCTGCGGCCCCGATGACCGCACCTGCAACGTAGAACATGATGTCGGGCAGGGAGGATCCTTCGGCCAGCGCAATGCCCATCACGGATGTCGGCGTCAGCGAGATGATGAGGCAGGCCGTCGCGATCAACAAAATGCAGCAGGTTACGATGACGGGCAGCGGACCAATTGCGCGATCCACGCGGCCACCGATCCAGCAAAATACCGCGCCGGACACGGCCGCAAGTATCCCGAACACGCCGATGTCTATGATGGACCAGTTCAGAACCCCAAGGGCATAAATGCCCCCGAAGGTGTACATCCCGTTCAGGGCATCCCTGTAAAACATGGATGACCCCAGATAGGCCAGCAAAGACGGATGCCGCGGCAGGTTCCGAAGGGTCCGCCCCAGATCCGACAGCCCTTTGCCCACCCGGTAACGGGCGGCATTGGGGGTCGGCGTGTCGCGGATATAGAGGAAGAATGGAATCATGAAGACGGCGTACCAGACAGCGGTTAACGGTCCGACAATGCGCGTATCCGCCTTGGTTTCGGGATCAAGCCCCAACAGCGGGGTCAGACCAGCCATCGTGCGCCCACTGCTGCCTGCCTGAAAAAGCGCGATCATGATGATCAGTGACACGACCCCGCCGACATAGCCGAAGGCCCAGCCGGACCCCGACAGCCTGCCCCGTTCGGACGGATCGGGGTCCAGTTCAGGCAGGTAGGAATTCGTGAAAATGGTCGCAAACTCCATCCCGATCAGGCCGACCCCGAAAAAGAAAAGCGCCCAGAGAACGGAGAAATCCTG
>JAGXHB010000244.1 GCA_024636425.1 Roseobacter sp. | reverse complement strand
GAGTGTCGCCGATTTGAGAGCCTTCATGGCTGTCTGTGACCAAAGACTGGACGCGATGGTATCTGAAGCAGCGGCGGGTTTGGACGGCTCCAAGTAACAAATACGCAATAAGTCGCAAAGGGTGCCTTCGGGTGCCCTTTTTCGTTCGCTGTTCGATCTTGAATGTAGCCGCGCCAATCTAGATTAGTATCCGCATTCGAAGCAGCTTTTGTCAGATCACACCTCCATGTCTTCTCGCGCAAATACTCAGATGCCCGCGTACCAGTCATAATACCCTACATCTTCCCAGAACCCGCCCCGTCCAATGCCAATGTCGGAGAGCGCCGCGACGGCTTCCACCTGTATGAACTTCGCGCGAAGTTTTGCCCGCGAGTAGCTGAAGGTGTTCCTGAGGAAATTCTACGTCCGTATCTCCTTGGTTTCGGCGAGAATTACCCAACCGACGCGGCGTTTGCCGAAATTACCGTGCCTACCCATTTCAGACCGAAACAACGGCAAACGATCCGGGTGAAAAATGATCTCGTTGCGGTGGCCACCTACGACATGACGTTCCGCCAACTTTGCTTCGAGCGAAGGCCCGCCAAAGATAGTGCGTCTCGCCGTTGATCTTAAAGCAGCTGAAGGGGCTGTGTTTGTCATCCCGCAACGCTAAGTGTGCGCCCTGCCCGCCTCAATAAGTTTTCTTCTGACAGTGCACCTTCGTCTCATTGACACACCAACGCTAAATCATGATAGTTTATGTCTTACGAGTGATATTTAGGTGGGCATCAAATGGCTTGGACGAAACCGAAAATCCGCGAAATCGAATGCGGTATGGAAATCAACATGTACGGACCTGAAGGCGAAGAAGACGCCGGCGGCGTATTGTTCTGAACAAATACTGCGTGCGGAAAGTAGTTTGACATTTCGTGCGCATATTCTTGGGGCTGCCGCCGGTGGCGGGCTGCCTCAGTGGAATTGCGGGTGTGAAAACTGCAATCTGGCGCGCGCGGGGGTGATTCCTTCGCAAACGCAGTCTTCGGTCGCGTTCAGCGCGAACGACTTAGATTGGGCTGTTTTGAATGCGTCGCCTGATATCCGTCAGCAATTGGCGCAGACACCTGTGCTTCATCCCACCGATTTGCGCCAGTCACCTCTGAGGTCCATTTTGCTGACCAACGGCGACATTGACCACATTGCTGGGTTGCTGACCTTGCGTGAACAGCAGGCTTTCACGCTGTTTGCCACCAAAGATATACACGGCGTTTTGGCCGATAACCCGGTGTTCGACGCATTGAACCCTAATTTTGTGACGCGCAAGACGATCAAGCTTGGCGAACCCGTTGAAATTGCGCCCGGCCTGCGCGCCGCCCTGTTTGCGGTGCCCGGAAAGGTACCGCTTTACCTTGAGGGGGCCAGCGTGCAGACCGATCTGGAAGGCGAGCAGACGGTCGGTGTTTGCCTGCAGGCTGATGGCAAAACCGCCTATTATATTCCGGGGTGTTCGACGTTCCGGCCTGACCTTCGCGCGCGGACAGACGGGGCCGATGCCGTGTTCTTTGACGGCACGCTTTGGCAAGATGACGAAATGGTCGCGGCGGGGCTTAGCCAAAAGACCGGTCAGCGGATGGGGCATATGTCGATGTCAGGGCCGGATGGATCAATTGAGGCGTTCAAGGACTTGAACATTGCGCAAAAAATCTTTGTCCACATGAACAACACCAACCCTGTGCTGCGCCCAGGATCGCCGCAACTTAAGCAGGCTGAAGCTTCAGGCTGGACGATTGCGCAGGACGGCATGGAGATCACCATATGACGTCACCTGCGAAATTCGAGGCCCGTCTGCGCCAGATCGGGGCGGAGCGGTACCATGACAAACACCCCTTTCATACGTTGCTGCATTCCGGTGGGTGCACCCCGGACCAAGTGCGCGCATGGGTCATCAACCGATTTTACTATCAGGCAAGCATTCCCATGAAAGACGCGGCATTCATGAGCCGCGTGACCGATCCGACGCTGCGCCGCGCGTGGCGGTCCCGGATTGAGGACCATGACGGGACCGCCAAGAACGAAGGCGGTATTGCGCGCTGGCTGCGGCTGGCTGATGCCGTGGGGCTGGAACGTGATTATGTCGCCAGTGCCACGGGCGTATTGCCCGCCACCCGTTTTGCCGTTGATGCCTATGTGCGATTCGTGCGCGACAAGACGTTGCTGGAAGCGGTCGCGGCGTCACTGACCGAGCTTTTCGCGCCCAAGATCCATGCCGCAAGGATAGAAGGGTTGCTTGCGAACTATGCCTTTGCCGATGACAGCAGCCTGTCCTATTTCCGCAACCGGTTGAATGAGGCCCCCAAGGATGTGGCCTTTGGCCTTGGATGGGTGCTGAAACATGCGGACACCGGCGAAAAGCAGGATGCCGCCGCTGCCGCGCTGGTCTTCAAAACGGATGTCTTGTGGGCGCAACTGGATGCCCTGCACGCTGCCTATGTAACGCCCGCGCGCATCCCACCCGGTGCGTGGCAGCCTGACACCCATCTGCGCATAGCGCAGGCATGACGGACTCAACGCCCCTTCTGTCAGGCGTCCCTTTCATCCCCCGTGGTGTCCGGCTGCATTTCGACAAGGTCCGCGCGCTTTGGGTTCTTTTGGCCCCTGAACGAACGATCAACCTTGACCCGATCGGCCTTGCGATTATGAATGAGATCGACGGTACCAGCACGCTTGACCAAATCGCGGAAAATCTATCGGCGCAGTATAACGCGCCGGTCGATGAAATCGCGGCGGACATCCGTGAATTCGTCGCTGGCCTAATGGACCGCCGCATTCTGGAGGTCCGAAGATGACTGCCCCCGCCCCCATTGCCATGCTCGCAGAGCTGACACACCGCTGCCCACTGTCCTGCCCCTATTGTTCCAACCCGATTGCGCTGGCCCAGAAGGAGCGCGAGCTTTCGACCGAAGTCTGGGTAGATGTCTTCCGACAGGCCGCCGATCTGGGGGTCTTGCAGCTGCATCTGTCGGGTGGCGAACCCGCCTCGCGCCGCGATCTGCTTGAGCTGGTCAAGGCGGCGCGCGATGCAGGGCTTTATACCAACCTGATCACCTCTGCGATTGGCCTGACGGAACGTCGGTTGCAAGAATTGGACGCAGCGGGGCTGGATCATATTCAGCTTTCCCTGCAAGGTACCGACGCTGACATGGCCGACCATATCGGCGGCTATCAGGGTGGCTTCAATCGCAAGATGCAGGTCGCGGAATGGATCACGCAGATCGGGTTTCCGCTGACGTTGAACGCGGTCGTGCACCGCAAGAACCTGCACCAGTTGCCCCGCGCCATCGAGATGGCGCTTGAGATGAAGGCGCGCCGGATCGAGGTTGCCATCGTGCAGTTCCACGGGTGGGCGCTGCAGAACCGCGCGGCCTTGATGCCAACACGCGATCAGGCCGCCAAGGCAAGCCGGATTGTGGCCGACGCAAGGGTGGCCCACAAGGGCACGCTGGTCATCGATTATGTCCCCGCAGATTATCACAGTGACTATCCAAAGCGGTGCATGGGGGGGTGGGGCACGACTGGTTTGAACGTGACCCCCGACGGGACCGTGTTGCCCTGCCATGCCGCTGAAACGATCAAGGGGCTGACCTTTGACAATGTGCAAGACAAGCCGCTGTCGGACATCTGGTACCGGGGCGCTGCCTTCAACGCCTATCGCGGCCAAGACTGGATGCAGGAACCTTGCCGGTCCTGCGACCGTCGCAAGCTGGATTTTGGTGGGTGCAGATGTCAGGCGATGGCGATTGCAAATGATCCGGCAGCGACCGACCCAGTGTGCATCAAATCGCCCCTGCACGACAAAATGAAACAGCTCGCCGACGGTTTCGCAAACGACGAGACGGCACCGCTGATTTACCGGGAATTCCCGTAGCTCTTAGTGCAGGTGCGACAGGGAACTGATACCAACGGCCCTATAGTTTTGAACCGTTTTCGCATATTCGCGGTCACTGATTGAGCGGACGCGTTCGGGATCGTTGCGAAGAAGTTCCATGCGTCACAGCATCGTACAACGATGTCGTCGTAGGTATCGAATACATAAACGGCAAGGCAGTTCGCTCGAAGGTAAGCCCAGATGTTCTCAACCGGGTTCAGCTCTGGCGCATAAGGCGGTAATATCACGATGGAGATGCTATCGGGGATGCAGAGCGTCTTTGCACCGTGCCAGCCCGCGCCATCCATCACCAGGATGGCGTGAGCGCCCGATGCGACGGTCTTCGAGATCTCGGTCAGATGGGCGTTCATGGCCTCGGTATTGGCTGCGGGCATGACAAGGGCAGCGGTTGCCCCACGGCGTGGGCAGACGGCTCCGAAGGCGCCGGTGATCGTCGGCGCGCATGACACCGGGCCGCTGATCCGGTCAAAAAACGGGTTGTGGCTGGCGATCCCGACGCCGACGGCCGGCAAGCCTTCCCGCGGGGGTCGGATTACGCCCGGCGAATGGGAGCGCCGCTCTGGCCTGCGCCTGCGTTTTGTCTATTAGCGCGCGAAACCTAGCCTGCTGGTGGCCGAGGGGCGGCTGAAGACAAGGGGTCGCGCGATGGCATCGCGCGTAAAAACCGGCCGCGGGCGCACCACCGTCCCAATCTTCCTACTGGTGCCGCAGGTCAAGCTGCCCAAGCGGCTGGATCTGGCACGGGATGCCACGTGCGCGTATGATGTCGTGCCAGGGCTGATTGTGGCGAACTGGATAGACCTGAGTTGGATAGACCTGAAACTGTGGTGCCCGGTGCGCGGGCGGCGCGCGCCACCCGACCAGACGTTGGGTTGGCTCTGCGACTGGGCCGAGGCGCCGCTGTCGGCCGATGGCGCTGCAGTCTGAAGGGGTCCGTGATCCCCGTCATCCTCCACTACACCACTACCAATCCTCTGGCCTGACCAACCTGCCGGATTGAGCGTCAGGGCGGCACCCGTCACGGAACACACGACGGCTTGCGCCATTGCGGCGGCCGGACGACGAAGGCCGAGTCCGGCGCGTTCCCCGGAGATGCCCGTCATCATCGTTTGTGGCGCAGCTTGCGGGCAAAGCAATCTGTCACGCGGACGTGCCCCCGAGTGTCGGGGAGCCGAGGCGTGGGGATTCACTGTTGCAAAGGCAACCTGCGCCGGGCTGGGTCGCCGACGGCTGACCGCGGGACTACGGGGTTGTCTTGCCCGGAGAAGCAGAATTTTCTGGCGCAATCCGCCAGATAGTATTGGACAGGTCATCGGCGACGAGCAGGATGCGCTTGCCCGGATCGAAAAGCACCCCGACCGGACGGCCTCTGGCCTGCCCGTCTTCCGTCAGGAAGCCCGTAGCGAAATCAACCAGTTCGCCGTTTGGCTTGCCGTCAGCGAAGGGCAACCACGAGACCTTGTAGCCAACCAGGTCGTCGCTGTTCCAACTGCCATGCTGGCCGATGAATGCCCCCTGAGACAAGGTCCCTCCGAAACCGCCCTCGGTTGCAAACGATAGCCCCAGGGGTGCCACATGCGCACCAAGTGCGTAGTCCGGCGTGATCGCCGTGGCGACAAGCTCCGGCTTCTGCGGGCGAACACGGGGATCGATATTTTGCCCCCAATAGCTGTAGGGCCAGCCATAGAAGGCGCCATCGCGCACGGCAGTCAGATAGTCGGGTGCCACCAGAGGTCCCATCTCGTCGCGCTCGTTGACCACGGCCCACAGGGCGCCGCTTTGTGGCTCGATGTTCAGTGCAGTGGGATTGCGAAGGCCCGAGGCGAGGGTGCGCCGCGCGCCGGTTTCCCGGTCGATGGCCCAGACCACGGCCCGCTGCTCCTCCACCTCCATGCCGCGCTCGCCGACATTGCTGTTCGAACCGATGCCGAGGTAGAGCGTCTGGCCGTCGGCACTGGCCGTCATTGCCTTGGTCCAGTGATGATTGATGCGCGAGGGGAGCAAGGTGACTTCCTCGGGCGCAGCGGTGATTCGTGTCTCGCCAGCTCGATAAGGAAACCGCACAAGCGCATCCTGGTTGGCCACGTAGATGTACCCGTCCACGAAGGCGAGGCCATAGGGTGCATTCAGATCGTCGATGAAGACCTCGCGCACTTCGGCGTGCCCGTCCTGATCGGCGTCACGCAGCAGGGTCAGGCGATTGCCGCTGTCGACCTGGGTGTTGCCCTTGCCTTTGATGACCCCTGCGACAATGTCCTTGGGCCGCAGCGCAGGGGCGTTGCCGCCCCGCCCTTCCGCCACGAGGATGTCGCCGTTGGGCAAGACCAGCATCTGGCGGGGGATCTGCAGATCGGTCGCCAGAGCCGTCACGGTGAAGCCATCCGGAACAAGTGGCGTCTGATCGCCCCAGGCGGTTGGCTGCGCTATGTTCATCGTCGGGATCAGGGAGGGATTGAAATCCCGCAGCTTTGGGGACGGCCCGGTGAGTTCTTGAGCATCGCTGTCGCCAGCTGTCAGAATCAGTGTAAGGGCTGCAATGCTCGTCAGCGAAGTACTGTTCATCTCGCGACCTCTCGTCCAGCGTTGGTATAGGCAATTGCACCCGCAAGGAGCGCCAGAAGCGTGCTGAGAACGGAGAGCACCAGACCAAAGGTCTCGACCGAGCTCCAGGCGTCCATACTGTGTTTGAAGATATTGACCAGGCCGAGCGCCAGCATCGCGGCCAGGATGAAGGCATAGAGCACGCGCCGGTTGCGCTTCCCCTCCCCGTGCCAGCCGATCACGAGCGAAATCAGAGCCCAGGCGAGAACGAGCCCGCCGACCAGCAGCGCTCCGGTGATCAGCCAGGCAGAAAAGTTCGTCCACTGCATCTCGGCAGTCTGAAGGTAAGCGACGTCAGCCACCAGCGCGCTGCTGAATAGCGCTATGGGAAATCCAAGAAGAATGGCGTGAACAGGGTGCAGGCCAACTCCAGTCGTCTCTCGCCGAACTGCCATCTGAGGCCTCCTGGAATTCCGCTTCATTTCCGAAACGTTCTCGTTCGGCCATTGGTTCCAAGCAAGTCACGATTTTCCACGCCGAAACAGGGCAAGCGCTGCGTCGCGTGCTCGAATATCTGTTCTTAGCCTTGATGGTGTGGATACCCCCGCTCAACGGCATCGCAATGTGCCAGAATGGTGACGTATCACCAAGCAACGAGGAGGGTACCCGCCCCCGCGCCCCACGCGACACACGTTACAAATCGGCCTATATCTTCGGAGCCGTCTGCCCAGGCCGTGGGACAACCGCAGCCCTTGTCATGCCCGCAGCCAATACCGAGGCCATGAACGCCCATCTGACCGAGATATCGAAGACCGTCGCATCCGGCTCTCACGCCATCCTGGTGATGG
>JAGXHB010000243.1 GCA_024636425.1 Roseobacter sp. | reverse complement strand
TACAAGAAGACAGGCAACCTTCGGGCAGTCCAGCTGTTGTTAGGGCATACCAAGATGGACAGCACTGTCAGATACCTCGGAGTTGAACTTGAAGATGCGCTAGCCATCGCCGAAGCTATCGAAATCTAAAGGCATGGGCCGTCTTCACGGACGGCCCACAGCAGACTCTCGCCGTCCGATCGGAAGTTGTACTGCAGCGTTACTAAACCGGCCATTCGTTTATCGTGCAGCATATGAGTTGATTGAGAGGCAGAATTGCGGAATTTGGCCCGAGCTCTAAGTCAGATTTCAGATCAACCCTGTTATCGGTATCGCCGTGCTCGACTTTACCTGTTCTAAGGCGAATACCGAACTCACGCTTCGCAATCTGATCCTGGATGTCAGGGTCTCATAAAACGCGTCGAACGCTAGCATGTCCGCCACCACAACCCGCAGCATGAAGTCATGGGATCCGGCGAGGCGGTGGATGTCACGGATTGGCTCAAGCGCTTCGACTGCGGCAAGGAAGTCAGTGCGCCAGTCCGCCGTATGCTCCACCGCTTCTACCATCACGAAGGCGGTCAGGTTTAGGCCGAAGACTTCCGGGTCCAACAGCGCCACGCGGGCGCGGATCACGCCATACTCCTGATGCTTCTGTATGCGCTTCCAGCACGGCGTCTGCGACAAACCTACCTGCTCGGCGATGCGAGCGACCGGGACGGTTGCATCCCGTTGCAGGATGTCGAGGATTTTCAGGTCGATCCGGTCGAAGTTCATTGCGCCTCCTCTCTGGCTTGTAAGGCCTTTGCAGCCGACTCAAGATAAGGATGACATATTTCTACTAAATGTCGATCATCTTTATCGTGTTTATGTGTTCGCTCTCGCTTTGTGCTCAAAACCTGATATTGTTGATGTTATTAGCCGAATTTTATAGGGCCACATCCAGGCGATGATCACGCACAAGACCAAGTATGCGCTCAAGGCGCTCATCGTTCTCGCTGACGAGAAATCAGGCGAGGCAACTGCCTTGCGCATCGAGGAAATCGCCGACCAGTCAGGCGCGCCAAAGCGGTTCCTCGAACACATCCTGCTGGACCTGAAGCGTGCCGGCCTGATTGGCAGCAGACGGGGGCGAAAGGGGGGCTATGAGCTGATCAAGGAGCCCAAGACCGTATCTCTCGCACAGGTTCTGCGTCTGATCGATGGGCCGATGGCACCGCTGCCTTGCTTGTCGCGCAAGGCCTACCAGCGCTGCGAGGATTGCAAAGACGAGCAAACCTGCCGTGTCCGCTCCGTGTTTCACGACTTCTATTCCACCTACATTCTGATGATCGAGTCGTTGACGCTTGCCGATCTTCAACGGGATGTTCGGCCTCTCGAGTATTTTCCGCTCTCGGAACCGGCCGCGGGAGAATAATCTTCTATAATCACGACAAAAAAGAGCCTGATTTCTCCTTTGCTAATCACGACCAACTCTGTCGTTATTTGGGTGTCAGGCGGCGCTGGTGGCGCGTCTCGGGAAGGGGTGATCCCTCCGGACACGTTGCCCCGCCGACCTGGCACCAGAGTTCGACAGGGATCAGCAAAGGACAGGCCATGTATCATACCATTCAGATCGGCGCGCACTCGCTCGCCCACGGCACATTCATCCGAAGTCTCGGCGACGGCCGGATCGAAATCGACACAGGCCATACGCGCTTGTCGGGTCGTCCGGTCACGGCACGCGAAACGCCAAAGGCACATATCACGCCCTTTCAGGGCGCGTGGCGGAAGGCCTTGGCGGGCGGATATTCTCGGGGTGGGCTTCTGGCCACGGTCGCGGCTTTTGGTCTCGCCTTCGGAGGAGCGGCACCTGCGTCCGCGCAGGACAGCATCGAGATCCTCAACGTCTCCTATGATCCAACACGGGAATTCTATCGCGAATACAATGAATTGTTCAACGCGTGGTGGACCGCGCAGGGCAATGTGCCAGTCACCATCCAGCAATCACACGGCGGTGCGGGCGCACAGGCGCGTGCGGTGATCGACGGGCTGGACGCGACGGTGGTGACGCTGGCACTTTCGGCTGATATCGACACGATTTCTGAACGCACCGGTACGCTTCGCCGGGTCATCCTGCCGACGCTTACGCCCGCGCTGTTGACCGGGTTCGCGCTCGCGCTGGCGCGGTCGGTGGGAGAATACGGATCGGTCATCTTCATCGCGGGTAACATCCCGAACCTGACGGAAATCGCCCCTCTGCTGATCGTGATCCGGCTTGAGGAATATAACTACGACGCCGCAGCTGCCATCGGCATCGCCATGCTGGTCATCTCTTTTGCGATGCTGCTGATGATCAACATCATACAGGTCTGGAGCAGACGGAGGATGGGAAATGTCTGAGATCGCTTACACTCGCGCCGTGCCCGTCACCTCCGAGCCACCACTGGTCCGGTATCTTGCGATAGGTGTCGCGCTTGTCTTCGTGGCGCTGTTCCTGTTTGCGCCGCTTGTAACCGTCTTTGCAGAGGCGCTAAAACAGGGCTGGCTGGCGAGCATCGACACCCTTCGGCTGCCGGATGCACAGGCTGCGATCCGCATGACGCTGACCATCGCGGCCATCGCCGTGCCCATCAACGCGGCCTTTGGCATTGCGGCGGCCTGGGCAATCACCAAATTCGACTTCCCGGCCAAGTCCTTCGTGATGACTCTGATAGACCTTCCATTCTCGGTTTCTCCGGTCGTTGCGGGTCTGATGCTGGTGCTGCTGTTCGGCGCGAACTCCACGCTTGGTGGCTGGCTGATCGCCAACGACATGCCCATCGTCTTTGCCTTTCCTGGGATCGTGCTGGCCACGCTCTTCGTGACGTTTCCGTTCGTCGCACGCGAAATCATCCCGGTGATGATCGAACAGGGCCGCGCCGAGGAAGAGGCAGCCCTGACGCTGGGGGCTTCGGGCTGGCGGATCTTCTTCATTGTCACTCTGCCCAACATCCGTTGGGCGCTGCTCTATGGCATCCTGCTGTGCAACGCACGTGCCATGGGAGAATTCGGCGCGGTTGCCGTCGTCTCGGGCAAAATCCGAGGTCAGACGGCGACCATGCCGACGATGGTTGAGATGTTCTACAACGAATACCTCTCTGTCGCAGCCTTCACGCTGGCTGCCGTGCTGGCGATGCTAGCGCTTTTGACACTGCTTTTGAAATCCTTGCTCGAATGGCGCCATGCAGATGTGCTGGCCGCCACGCGACGTCATTGAAAAAGGAACTGACCCATGAATATCGAGATTGAAGAACTGGCCAAGGAATTCGGCCAAACACGGGCGCTGTATCCGGTGTCCCTGTCGATGCCCTCTGGCGCACTGGTGGCTCTACTCGGGCCCTCGGGCTCCGGAAAGACGACGCTGTTGCGCATCCTGGGCGGGTTGGAATTTCCAACTTCTGGCCGGGTGCTTTTTAGTGGGGAAGATGCTACCGGGCTTTCGGTGCAGGAACGTCGCGCGGGCTTCGTGTTCCAGTCCTACGCGCTCTTCAAGCACATGACCGTGTTCGAGAACATCGCCTACGGACTGCGCGCCCGCAAACGCCGCGAACGCCCGACCGAGGCCGAGATCGGCCGCCGGGTGAACAAGCTATTGGATCTGATCCAGCTGCCCGACATCGGCCCACGCTACACCAGCCAGCTGTCAGGCGGGCAACGCCAGCGCGTGGCGCTGGCCCGCGCGCTCGCCATCGAGCCGCGCATACTGCTGCTGGACGAGCCCTTCGGCGCTTTGGATGCCAAAGTACGCAAGGAACTGCGCCAGGGCCTGCGGGAAATCCATGACCGGACGGGCCTGACCACCGTCTTCGTGACCCACGACCAGGAGGAGGCGATGGAGCTCGCTGATCTTGTCGTCGTCATGTCGATGGGGCGTATCGAGCAGGTCGGGAAGCCAGCTGAAATCCGCGCGAAGCCCGCCAGCGACTTCGTGCGCGACTTCACCGCAGCGTGAGCTTTGCCGTGGTAGGCTATGGAATGCGACGGCGGTGGATGATCTGGGCGCTATCCCATATCACAACAACAGTGCCGACCCTGCGGACCCAGTCGTTCTTGTGCCACGGAGGTGGGTCCAAATTGCTCAGGCACTTGGGTAGTATGTCCGGCTGGCTGGCACCGTCACTTTATCCTGTTACAGAATCATCTCTCGCCCGACACGGTGCTTTCGATACTCGTTCTACTGCATCGCGATTGCGGCTTGTCATCTACAGAGTTCGACGCAGTCGTCGCCAGTCTTGCTTGCGCACTGGCCTCCCAGCGGCCCCTGAATGGGGCAAAGATCCGGCACAACACTACTGGCTCGAGCGCGCAGAGCCCCGCCTCGTCGATAGGATCGCGCCGATAGCATGGGACATATTGATCTCGCCACATCGCGAAAGTTATTTTAGTTTATGTAATCAGGAACGACTGCTCACTCGGAACAACCGAAATGCAACGCACCGGCAGCGAATGTCCGCAATCCGCCGCGACCCGCATCAGAAAACCTTCACCTTCTTAGACATCGGCCACAGCTTAATGAACTCCGGTTCAGTTCCCAGTGAGCGGACGATGGTAAGCCATAGCAGCATTGGCAGGTTTTCACCACCTGCGCTGCATGGCCTAAATGCGATAAGCTTCAAATGGAAAACCGACCGTTTTCCGGCTCAAAGTAGATGATACCGCGGCACTCTTTTCTTCAAGCTCGCGTCATATTGAGGATGGACGGGCGTTTGGTGATATCCTTATGTGGCAACATGACAATCACCGCATCTTCAAACATCACTACGGACCGCATTCTAACTGGGGTCGCGCTGATGCTGGGATTTTGTTTGACCGCTCCCTTGCTTGATGTAGCGGCCAAGCTTGCATCTCACAGCATTCCCGTTGGACAGATCACCACGGCTCGCTTTGTAGTGCAATGCGCGTTGATGGCACCGTTCCTTTGGGTCATGGACTTGTCGCCCCGAGTGGCGCGCGGTCAATGGATGGCACTGTTCTGTCGAGCGCTGTTTTTGCTTGTTGCAACGTTTTGTTTCATCGCAGCAATCAGCGTGATGCCTCTTGCTGATGCGCTAGCGATCGTCTTTGTTGCCCCGTTCATTGTCTTGCTCGTGGGCAAATTCTATCTGGGGGAAGATGTTGGGGCCCGCCGCGTGGGAGCCGCCATCGTGGGGTTCGTCGGGGTCTTGTTCGTGATCCAGCCCAGCTTCGCCGCCTTTGGTGCTGTGGCGCTTTTTCCACTTGGGACCGCCGTAGCCTTTGCATTTTATATTCTCGTCACCCGTGGGCTTTCACGTAAGGTTCATCCCGTGACCTTGCAGTTTCACACAGGCCTGATCGCAAGCTTGATGTGCTATCCTTTGATGATGTTGGCTCAAGGATCAGGCTCTGAACTGCTTGATCCTGTTTGGCCCATAGGCATTGCGTGGCTGTGGCTGTTGGGAGTTGGTTTCTTTGCCACATTAAGCCACATAATGATGACTTATGCTCTGTCGATGGCACCTTCGGCGACCTTGGCCCCTTTGCAGTACTTGGAGCTGCCGGTGGCCACCCTCTTCGGATATCTAGTTTTCCAAGATTTTCCGAATTCCCTGAGTCTGATTGGCATCGTCGTCATCATCTGTGCGGGGCTGTATATGATACACCGTGAAAGGGTCACGGCCAGAACGTTGGTCACCGAGAGGGCTGCACCGCCAATCTAAGACGTCATGTACTCTCGGCCCAGACCTGCCGTTGGCCAGATATCCAAGCGCTGCGTTGCAGCTTCACCGAAGCAGACCTTCGATACATTGTGCAGCATTTTTGTTTGCCAAAGGTCTGCTGAGCGGACGAGGACGAAGCCGCTGCGCGGCAATGGCGCTTGTTGCGTGTGTAGCGTGTTTGCCCTGAACGCAGCGCATTTTGATATCTGACGCACCTGCATGACGATTGGGACTTCTCAAACGTCAAACAGGAGGTTCTCATGGCAAACGAGAAGATGACCCCGCTACGTGAGCGGATGTTGGAAGATATGCGCATCCACGGTATGGGAGACAAGGCCCAGAAGGCGCATATAAGGGCGGTCAAGGATTTTGCTGGATTTCTCGGACGCTCGCCCGATACCGCCACACCAGATGATCTTCGGGCCTATCAGTTGCACATGACCGATACT
>JAGXHB010000242.1 GCA_024636425.1 Roseobacter sp. | reverse complement strand
GCGTTTTTTAGAAAAAGGCTAACTTCAGTTCAGGCGATGCCGCAACCGCTACATCCTTTTGTTTTTATTTAACTTCTTGCAGGGCTTGCCGGGGTTCAGACAGGATGAAACCGCATCAGCCCTGGTCTACCGTAGCGTAACTCTCTGCATCTGGCTGCACAGCGCTCATCCTTCTCCCAGATCCCAGAACAGTCCAGCCATCAGCCGCAGGGCATCGTGGCTCACAGATTTGAGAACATGCTCGTTCGGCGCGTGTTGAGAGCAGCCGCGATAGGAATGGGGCACCCAGACAGTCGGCAGACCAAGAATGTCAGTGAAACTATCATTGGGCAACGATCCGGCAAGGTTGGGCAGCACGTGAGGCGGCTTGCCGGTTGTATCCGTAATCGATCGGACGACAAAATTGACCCAAGGGTGCTTAGGATCAAGTCGTGTCGCGGCAAAGAACCCGCGGTCGTGAGGCGTGATCTTTACCGCCTGAAATCCGTGAGCATCCAGATGGCGGCGCAGCGCGGGAATGATGTCTGCAGGGTCGGTGCCCACGACGTAACGCAGCTGGCACGTAGCTCTCGCCTTGCCCGAAATCGCATTCACCGGAGCCTCTGGCACGCCGCTGGTCATCGCAAGTACGGCAAAACTGTTCCACCCATACGTGCGCTCGGCAGGCGTCAAGCTTTCCTCGCCCCAATCCTCGTTCACGTCGGGACCATCGCCGCCTGTGACAGGCAGGCCGTCTAGGGCGGCGCGAACGTCGTCTGTCAGACTCTCGGGGCGCCATTCGGGCACCTGAATCTGGCCGCGCCGGTCGGTGATGGTGGCCAATGCATGCGCAAGGATGATGGCGGGGTCCGCGAGCAGCCCGCCCCAATTGCCGGAGTGATGCGCCCCTTCGCGCAGCTCGAGTTCCAGATCGAATGTCGTGCCACCGCGCGATCCCATGAAGATCGTGGGCACCTCTGGCTGAAGGCGGGGGCCGTCCGAAGCGATCAATACATCGGCGGTCAGCCGGTCCTTGTGGCTGCGGAAGACATCGGCGAGCCCGCTTGAGCCGACTTCTTCACTCATTTCCAGAACAATGCGGACGTTGAACCCGAGTGACCCCCGCACGGCCAGAACGGATTCGAGCGCTGCAATATTGATCAGATGCTGTACCTTGTTGTCAGCAGATCCGCGCCCGTACAGACGGTCGCCTTCTTCGATCAGCTCAAACGGGGTCAGCCCTTCGCGCCACATGCCGTCCTGCGCGCGGATGACATCCCCGTGGCCATAGGTCAGAACCGTGGTCAGATCATCGCCTTCGTGGCGTTCACCGATCAGAAGTGGTCCGCCACGCGGATCGGGATTGTCCAGAATCTCGGTAGAAAAGCCGATTTTCTCAAGCCGTGGCTGGATCGCTTCCTTGAGATAGCGCATCAATTCCGGTGCGGCGTCGGGGTTTTGGCTTTCTGTTGGATAAGCAACCAGTGTGGCAAGTTCGGACTGGAAGCGCCCATCTTCGAAATATGCGGTTGCAGCGTCGATAGCAGAAGTGCGGCTCATGATGGTTCCTTGATCTCCAGTGCGGTGTCGCCCCAAGGCGACATGATTTCGGTGCAGCCCGTGTTCATATCGCCGTCGCGCATGACGCCGGCGGGGCAGGCAAAGGCATAGGGAAAGACACTGCGCGCAGTCGTCACCACGTCGTTATCGCCGCGCAGGCGGTCCAGGATATCAGGGGCCAGCGTTTCGTCGGCCACCAGCTTGGGCCCCCCAGATACGTCAATGCGGGGGTGGTGGAACGCGGCTTCAATGTCCATGCCCAGGTCTGCGACAAAGGAAGATAGCTGTGTTACCGCGGAAACGATCTTGCGCCCCCCCGACGCGCCGAATGCAAAGCGGCGGCGGCCCGACGTGCCGATAGCCGGACAGACATTCATCAGGCAGGGTTTGCCCGGTGCCAGCGAATTGGGGCGGCCCTGAACAGGATCAAACCACATGATGCCATTGTTCATCAAAAACCCGGTCGAAGGGGAGACAACGCGGCTGCCAAAAATCGAAAGCAATGTCTGGGTTTGCGCCACCATGTTACCGGCGCTGTCCACCACGGAGAAATGCGTGGTCGACCCAGGGGCGGCAGGAATTTCACCGTCATGGCCCATCGAGCCAAGGCGATCCTGATAGGCCGACTTCAGCCCGGCAGAGCAGGCGGCGAAAGCATCCGCATCGCTCTCAATTTTGTACCTCTCCATCTCGGCAAAGGCGTGGGCGAAGGTTGGACCGGCTGTCAGACCACCCATCACGTCGAACCGTGCGTCCCGATAGGAAAAGCTGAGCGGTTCCTGCATGCTGGCCCGATAGCTGCGCAGGTCATCATGGCTCAGATAGCCACCCTTGTCCTGCACGTCATGGGCCATCGCGGCCCCAAGATCGCCATCGTAAAGCGCACGCGCACCATCGCGCGCGATGATATCAAGGCTGTCTGCCATGCGCGATTGGTTCAGCCGCTTTTCGGCCATCGCCGTCCAGCCCGAGATCGTGGGCCATTGCCCGTCTTCGAGAAACAGCGCGGCAGCGTCTTTGTCCTGGCCCAGCATGCGGGTGCAGGACGCGATGCACAAGGCAGCGTACCAGTCGACCAACATGCCTTTGCCCGCGTGATCTATTGCGGGGGCAACCAATTCGCGCCACGCCATCCGGCCAAAGCGTTCGTGTACCTGTCCCAAGCCATCGACCACACCCGGCACCGCAATCGCCTTGGCACCCTGAACATTCACGTTTCCGGTGACTTCTTCCCATGGGAAAAGATCACCGGCGATACCTGCACCAGAGAGCGGAAAGTCTTCGATCCGCAGACCTGCTGGGGACCGCATGCCGTGGTTGACGGCAACCGCCTTTTCTTCGTCCGCGCGCCAGAGCATCATCGCACCGCCCCCGGCAGGGCCGCTCATCCACGGTTCCAGCACTCCGATCACGAAAGACGTGGCGACCGCCGCATCGACCGCATCACCGCCCGCACGCAGAACCTCGGCCCCGGCTTCGGCGGCGAGTCTATGCTGTGCCGCGACGACACCGCCCTTTGTCTTGATGACCGTCTTACGGGTCTGCATGCTGCGCGACAGGGATGATGACATGAAAAAAAACTCCGGATAAATCAGACGGTGAAGTCGGGGCGGTACATCGGGCCCTCGGGGTCGTGCAGGTGACATTCCACATGCCCGCCCTTGCGAGGGACGGGGCGCGGCGCTGTTGTTTTGCAATGATCTTGCGCAAACGGGCAGCGCGGATGGAAATGGCACCCTGAAGGTGGATCAATCGGGTTTGGATAGGCGGCACCAAGCTGGGTATCGGGAACGCCTTGCGAGGGGTCGGGGGTAAGGACCGAATTCAGAAGTGCGCGGGAGTAGGGGTGCCGCGGTGCTTCGAACAGGTCGGCGACATCTGCTTCTTCCACAATGCGACCCAGATACATGACGGCCACGCGGGTCGCCAGATGTTCGACAACGGCAAGATCATGGCTGATGAATAGATAGGTCAGACCAAATTCGGCACGCAGATCGTTCAATAGGTTCAGGATCTGGCTTTGCACAGAGACATCCAGCGCCGAAGTGGGCTCATCGCAGATCACGATCTCGGGGTGCATGATCAGCGCGCGGGCAATCGCGACGCGCTGGCGCTGACCGCCCGACATCTGGCTGGGATAAGTGTTCAACACCCGCGAGGGCAGACCCACCAGTTCAAGTGTTTCACGCAAGGACTTTTCGCGGCTCTTTGCGTCCCCGATGTTGTGGACCCGCAAGGGCAGGGACACGATATCGGCAATCGTCTTGCGCGGGTTCAGCGAGGAATAAGGATCCTGAAAGATCGGCTGGATGCGCCGCGCAAGGGCAAGGCGGTTCTGCTCGCCGATCTCTTCTCCATCGACGAGCACTGAGCCTTCAGTTGTCGCCTCAAGTCCCAAAAGAATCTTGGCAAGGGTCGATTTCCCACAGCCGGATTCCCCAACAAGGCCAAGCACTTCACCTTTCTGCAGGGTAATGGAAACATCGTTTACGGCTTTCAGCGGTTTTGGTTTGCCGAACAGACCTTGTTTGACGCGGTAGGTCTTGACGACGTTGCGCAGTTCCAGAACAGGGGTGCTCATGCGGGTTCTCCTTCGGCGGCGCGGGCACCGTCGGGGTGGACGCATAGAAATTTATGGGGCGGCTCGCCGCGTTCGGGGATGGCATCACGGCAGGCTTCGACAGCGTGAGGACAGCGTGTACGAAAAGCGCAGCCTTTCACATCGCCGATCAGCGACGGCACAATGCCCGGAATGGTCCCTAAGGCCGCCCCGCGTTCAGTTTTGCCAGGCTGCGGAATACACCGTAAAAGCCCGCGGGTGTAAGGATGCAGCGGCTTGCCGAAAACATCAGCGGCTGGCCCGGATTCAACCAATTCGCCAGCATACATCACGCCGACCTTGTCCGCGACGCGCGCGACGACGCCCAGATCATGGGTGATCAGGATCATGGCGACGTCCATTTCGCGGGTCAGGTCTACCAGCAGGCTCAGGATCTGGGCCTGAATGGTCACGTCCAGCGCGGTCGTCGGCTCGTCAGCGATGATCAATTCGGGTTCGCACATCAGCGCCATGGCAATCACGACACGCTGGCGCAGACCGCCTGAAAGCTGATGCGGATACTGGCCCAGACGGCTAGCAGCGGCAGTAATGCCGACCTTTTCCAAAAGCTCGATCGCGCGATTGCGGGCCTTCTCACGGCTGACATTCTTGTGCAGACGCAATGCTTCAATCAGCTGGTCCCCGATCGTATATGCGGGGTTGAGCGAGGTCATCGGCTCTTGAAAGATCATCGCGATACGGTTGCCGCGCAATGCTCTCATCTGCTTTTTAGAGGCTGTCAGAAGATCAGTGCCATCAAAGTTCATCTGCGTCGCATTGCGGCGGATGTTCTTTTCCAGCAAGCCAATCACAGCCAAGGACGTCAACGATTTACCCGAGCCGGATTCGCCCACAATACAAAGCGTCTCACCACGATGCAGATCGAAATCAAGCGCACGAACAGCGTGCAGCGTTCCGTTCGACATCGGAATATCCAGCGTCAGGCCGCGCACGCTTAGCAGCGGTTTCGTCATGTCATTCATCGGGTCAGCCTCGGTTTTCGGGGGCAGTGACGTCACGCAGACCGTCGCCCATCAGATTGATCGCCAGCACCAGTACGAAAAGCACAAAGCCGGGGATCAGCACCAGCCATGGCTCGAACAGCATCATGTTCTTTCCTTCGCTCACCATCAGGCCCCAACTGGGGGTAGGGGGCTGAACGCCCAGTCCAAGGAAGGACAAGGCCGCCTCGAGCAGGATCGCATGGGCCATTTCCAGCGTGACGATGACGATCAGGTTGTTGGCGATATTCGGCATGATTTCAGACAGGATCACACGCGGGGTGGATGCGCCAATCGCCTGTGCGGCCGCGACATACTCTCGGCGTCTGACCTGCAAAGTAGAGGCGCGCATGACCACGGCAAAACGGTCCCAGAGCAGCAACCCCAGTACGCCGATGACGACCTGCAACGACCCCCCCAGAATGGCAACGACGGCCAATGCCACCAGAACGACAGGCATAGCCAGTCGTACGTTGATCAGGAATGTTACGACGGTATCGACCTTCCCGCCGAAATATCCTGCAGCCACGCCCATGGCGGTGCCGATGACACCGGAAATCAGCGCCGCCACCGCACCGATCAGCAGGGAAACGCGCGCGCCATAAATCAAGCGTGACAGGTAATCGCGGCCCAGATGGTCGGTGCCCAGCGGGTGTTCCCAAGTGCCGCCCATGAATACGGGCTTTACCATGCGGTTCGCGAGACTTTGCGCATAAGGGTCATGCGGGGCAAGCACGGGTGCCAGTATTGCTACGATTACCAGAAGCAACACAACACCCACACCGAACAGCAGGCCGGAGTGACCGGTCACACGTTTGCGCAAGATCTGGCTAGGGGTCGGTCCGCTGATTTCCTCCAGAAGGGGGTCTATCGTTTTCAGTACGGGCATCTCACGAGCTCCTCATGCGGGGGTCGAGCCATGCGTTCAGCACGTCGGCCAAGAAGTTGAAAACGATGTAGAACATCGAGAAAATCAGGATCAGTGCCTGCACCGTTGGCAGATCGTTGCGCGCGATGCTCTCCCAAGCTAGGTACCCCGCGCCGTGCAGCGCAAAGACGGATTCAACAACGATCGAACCGCCCAGCATGAAGCCCATCTGGACCGCTGCAAGGCTTACCACGGGAATGATCGCATTGCGCAGCGCGTGTTTGAACATCACCCGCATCTCGCCAGCACCTTTGGCGCGGGCGGTGCGGATGTAATCGGAGTTCAGCACTTCCAGCATACCGGCACGGGTCAGGCGCATGATGGCGGGCATCGCGTAATACCCCAGCACGATTGTCGGCATGATATAATGCCGCCAGCTTGATGCGCCGGAGGGGGGAAGCCACCCGAGTTGGATCGCGAACAGAACGATCAGGATCAAGCCAAACCAGAAGCTTGGCATGGCCTGACCTGCGACGGACAGGAACAGCGCAACCCGGTCGATGATCGAATTGGGCCGGATCGCGGCGGCAACGCCAAGCGGCACCGCCGTCAGCAAAGCAAACGTGATGCCGCAAACCCCGAGGGTCATCGTGACCGACAGCCGGTCGGCAATCAAGGATTGCACGGGTAGTTTGAAATAATAGCTTTCGCCAAAATTACCCTGAACCGCCTGCCAAAGCCACTCGCCGTATTGCACCAGCATTGGCCGATCGAAGCCATAAAGCCGGCGGACCGCTTCGATGTCTTCGCCACTTGCGGTTTCACCGGCAAGCGCTGCGGCGGGATCGCCTGAAAGGAAGAGCAGTGAAAAACTGATGAAACTGACGGTAAGCGCGACAAGCACCGCAAGGCCAAGCCGTTTGAGAATGAATGGCAGCATGGAGTGCTGGCTCCTTCGGGCGAAAGGAAAAATGGGGGAAAACGGAAAACAGGCCTGCAGGTATCCTCTGGATCCCGCGGGCCCGTGGTTGGTTTAGTTCCAGGTCATCGTTGTGAAGCGCAGTACTTCGTCAGCCGTTGGCGTGTAGTTGACTTCCTTGCTGGTCACGTAGTTCGTGTTGTAGCTGAACATCGGTGCCCAATACGCCTGTTCTGTAATCCGCTGGATTGCCTTGCGGTAGAACTCGATCCGCTTTTCCGGATCGGTTGAGCTGTCTGCAACATCAAGCCATTCGAGAACCTGATCATCCCGCGTGGCGTCCAGGCTGCCGTGCTTGAAGAACTGGCTGACCATCGCCGAGGCGTCATTGATCGAATAGCTGCCCCAGGTCTGGAACGACAAAGGTGCCTCGCCCTTCATGTTAAGTTCGCGCAAGGCCGAATATTGCAGCATCTTGAAGTCGGTATCGATGCCGACTGCGTTGAGATAGCTGGAAATCGCTTCGGCATAAGCACGGTCGCGATAGGCATAGAACTCGGTGGTGAAACCGTCGGGATAGCCTGCTTCCGCCAACAGTTCCTTGGCTTTTTCGGGGTCGTAGGAATATTCCGTCACGTCCTGTGCGCACCCGAACTGGCTGGGAAAGCACGGGGTCCAGACGACTTTGGATTCGCCTTTCAGCAGGTTATCGACCAAGGCTTGACGGTCGATGGCGTAGTTGATTGCCTGACGCACCTTGATGTCCTTGAACGGGTTCGGATCCAAGCTGGACCGGCCTGCCGCATCCATTGACAGATACCCGATGCGCATGGTGGATTCGTTCGAGACCGTGAACTGGTCACCCATCTCAGCCAGCTTTTCAGCCTGATCCGCAGGCACCTGCCAGATCAGATCAAGTGACCCTGAAAACAGCTCCGCGATCTGAGTGTTCACGTCGGGAATCGTACGGATGTCGATCTTGCCGATCGATGGCTGACCCTTGGGGCTGTCGTGATAGTCTTCGTATTTCTCAAGAACAAAGTGCTGGCCTGGCACGACTTCAGTCACCTTGTAAGGTCCGGTACCAACGGGATTCAAACCCATGCCGGAAGGGCCCACTTCGGCGTAATATTCAGCCGGATACATCGAAACGGGGCCAGAGAGGAATTCGATGGCCGCAGGGAAAACTTCCTTGGTTTTGATCCGGACTGTGTAGTCATCGATTTTTTCCGCCGACTCCATCCAGTTCACGTTGCGCTGCGTTTTAACGCCGTTTTCTTCCTTGGCGACAAAGTTGACGGTTGCAACAACATCATCGGCCGTGAAATCGTCACCGTTGTGGAATTTGACGCCTTCGCGCAGTTTCAGTTCAAGCGTCTTTTCGTCGACCCAATCCCAGCTTGTGGCCAGATTGCCCGTGTATTCGTTAGTCTCGGGGTCACGGTAAATCAGCCCGTCCCAAACGGCGCGCTGCAAAACGACGCCCTCGCGCGATGAGTTGAAATAGCTGTCCACGTTTTCCAGCTCTTTGGTGTAGGCTACGCGAAGCGTGTCATTCGCCTTATCAGCCAGCGCAGCCCCGGTCGCCGAGACCGAAAGGGCAAGCGCCAATGCCGTAGTTTTCATAAAAGCATTTCTCATTTGATTTTCTCCCTTGCCGCAGGGCGTTGCGGAATTGTTTTTATTCATTTGCTTGAACGCAGGTATCATATAATAATACAGCGCATCACCATATGATTAGTTGAACGCAGACCTGAAGATAAATCAAGACGCAATTTTTTTCGAAATTTTCTTGAAGAACGAGGGGCAAGACGGGTCCAAATGACAGAAATTAAGCAAAACACCCTTTTCGTGAGCAC
Source organism: Roseobacter sp. (assembly GCA_024636425.1). GTDB lineage: Bacteria > Pseudomonadota > Alphaproteobacteria > Rhodobacterales > Rhodobacteraceae > Sulfitobacter. Next base: position 2,293 of record JAGXHB010000242.1, on the reverse strand, counting down.
GTTGGCAAAAGGCCTGCGGATCTTGCAAGCATTCGATGAAACCCACACATCACTATCTTTGACTGGCTTGGCGCAGATCACCGGACTCGATAAAAGTTCGGTTCAGCGACTTGCAAACACGCTCCATCTCGAGGGGATGCTGGACAAGGATCCGGTCACGCGGCGATATCGCCCTTCGCATGCGTGGCTTAGCCTCGCGTATTCATATTTCTGGTCAGATCCCTTGGTCGCGCGTGCGATGCCCAAATTGATTGATCTGTCGCAACGGCTTGGCGAAACGGTGAACCTGGCTGAACTATCCGGCGACCGGATCATCTATGTCACGCGTCTACCCTGTACCCGTACGGTGTTCGCAGCCTCTGTCCCGGGCCGCACGGTGCCTGCGCTTCCAACATCTGCAGGGCAAGTCATCATCGCCACCTTTCCTCCGGAAGAGCGCGCAGCCGCCATCCGGGACTGGCATGTCAAGGCGCACACGCGACACACCACCATCGACCGCAAGACGCTAGCCAAGCAAATCGAAGAAGCGGCAAAGACAGGTCATGCCATCACGACCGACCAGATGATCCTGGGCGAAATCGGTATCGCCTGCGCCATTTGCACTCCTGATGGTCAAAGCCGGGCTGCAATCCAGTGCTCTGTTTCTTCTCACCACTGGGATAAAGCGCGCATACGTTCTGAAATTCTGCCATGGCTCATGGACGCTGCCAACACGCTTTAAGAGTGCCTTAATCACGAGTCCCGCAGTATGGTCTCTCGAAACCAGATTCTAGGATACGTTATTTCTCCCATGCAGATCACTTCCACCCCTCTTTCCAGCGTTGTTGTCATCACGCCTGCGCGCTTTGGCGACCACCGTGGGTTTTTCTCGGAGAGCTACAGCGCTAAAGCACTTGCGGCGCAGGGGATCATCATTCCTTTCGTTCAGGACAATCATTCGCTGTCGATGACGCCGGGCACCATTCGGGGGCTACATTTTCAGGCACCGCCGCATGCGCAGGACAAGCTGGTGCGCTGCGGGCGGGGTGCGCTGTTCGATGTGGCGGTCGATATTCGCAAGGGCTCGCCCACCTACGGGCAGTGGTTCGGGGTCGAGCTGAGCTTCGAGAACGGCAAGCAGCTTTTGGTGCCCGCCGGGTTCGCGCATGGCTTTGTGACGCGCGCGCCCGAGACTGAGATCATCTACAAATGTTCGGATTATTATGCGCGAGAAACCGAGGGCGCGATTGCCTGGGACGATCCGCGGATCGGGATAGACTGGGGGCTTGGCGAGATGTCTCCAGTATTGTCGGAGAAGGATGCCCACGCGCCCGCCCTCGCGGATCTTGACAGTCCGTTTACCTTTGAGGGGGTATAGATGAAGCTTTTGGTGACGGGTGGTGCGGGGTTTATCGGCTCTGCCGTGGCGCGGCTGGCGATTGCGCAGGGGCATAGTGTGGTCAATCTCGATGCGCTGACCTACGCCGCCTGTCTTGAGAATGTGGCCAGCGTCGCGGGCAGCCCGCTTTATGCCTTTGAGCAGGCCGACATCTGCGACCGCGCGGCCCTCGACCGGATCTTTGCCGATCACCAACCCGATGCGGTGATGCATCTGGCAGCAGAGTCCCATGTAGACCGCTCCATCGACGGCCCCGGTGCCTTCATCCAGACCAATGTGACCGGCACCTATACGCTGCTCGAAGCCGCCCGTGCCTATTGGCAGGGAGCGGGCAATCCAGACGGTTTCCGCTTCCACCATATCTCGACCGATGAGGTCTTCGGCGAACTGCCATTCGACGATTCCATGTTCACCGAGGAGACGCCCTATGCGCCGTCCTCGCCCTATTCGGCCTCCAAGGCGGCGAGCGACCATTTCGTCCGCGCCTGGCACGAGACCTATGGCCTGCCGGTGGTGCTGTCGAACTGCTCGAACAATTACGGACCTTACCACTTCCCCGAAAAGCTCATCCCGCTGGTCATTCTCAACGCGCTCGAGGGTAAGCCGCTGCCGGTCTATGGTAAGGGCGACAATGTCCGCGACTGGCTCTACGTCGAGGACCACGCGGAGGCGCTCCTGCTGGTGGCCGGAAAAGGGGAACCGGGCGAAACCTACAACATCGGTGGCAATCAGGAGCGCACTAACCTCGCGGTGGTCGAGGCGATCTGCGATGCGCTGGACGAGCGCCGTCCGCTCGAGGCCGGTGGCAATCGTCGCGATCTGATCGCTTTCGTAACCGACCGTCCTGGTCACGATCGACGCTATGCAATCGATGCCAGCAAGATTGAGCGCGAACTCGGCTGGACACCGCAAGAG
>JAGXHB010000241.1 GCA_024636425.1 Roseobacter sp. | reverse complement strand
GTGCGCTGATCCTCACCACGTATACCGGCATGGGCGTGGACGGAATTTTCGCCGCCATAGGCTGCGGCATGCTGATTTACGGGCTGATCATCGCCATAGCAATCCAGCGCAGCGGCTGGAAAAGGCACACCCCATGACGACCACGTATCTGGAAGATTTCGGGGAGGGCAGACCTTTGGCTCGGGCCACGTGACCGTGACCGAGGAAAATATCATCCGGTTCGGGACCCAGTTCGACCCGCAGCCCTTTCACCTTGATCCCGAGGCGGCGAAGAGCACCTTCTTTTGCGGATTGGTCGCAAGTGGCTGGCACACGGCAGCGCTGACTATGCAGCTTCTCGTGCGGGGCGAGATGACCCCGGCCAACGGCATTGTCGGCGCGGGATTTGAATCCCTGCAATGGCCCCGGCCCGTCCGTCCCGGTGACACGATTCATGTCGTGTCGGAAATTCTGGAGGTACGGCCCTCAAGATCCCGCCCGACGCAGGGGATGATCAAGGTGCGCAGCACGACGCTGAACCAGAACGACGAGCCGGTTCAGAAATCGGTCGGCAATCTGGTCGTCATCACGCGGCCCAAAGCAAACCCGCAACGCACAGAATGACCAGAGACCTGACGGGCCGTCATGTTCCCCGACCATTCAGTTTAAGACTAACAGCGCAGCAAATTGCGCAATATACTTGTCACCGATGGAAAATTTCAGGTTCGAGACACAAGAGCGTTCCGGTGACACGATAGGCGAAGTTGCCTATCGCCGCATCCGCTCGCATATCGTGAACGGCCAGCTTTTGCCAGACGGCAAGCTCAAGCTGGAGCGTATGAAGGAAATCTATGGCGCCAGCGTTACCACCTTGCGCGAAATCTTGAACCGGCTGGCGGTCGAGGAACTGGTCACAGCAGAGGGCCAGCGCGGCTTTCGGGTGGCGGGCGTCAGCGGGTCGGAGTTTCAAGAGCTTGCAGCCCTTCGGACCTTGCTGGAAACACATGCCTTGCGCGCGTCGATTGCCCAGGGCGACATCGAATGGGAAGCATCGGTCGTGGCGGCGCATTACAAGCTGTCGGTGGCCGAACGCGATCTGATGGCCGCCAATCAGAGCGGAGTGGACAGATGGGTGTCCTGCGATTGGGGGTTTCACCACGCCACAATCGCGGCCTGTGGCCAGCCGGTCCTGATGAAAACCCATGCGTCGATTTTTGACAGGTTTGCCCGATATCACATGCTGGCGATGAATTTTCGTGGTCAGGGCGTGGTCGACGACCACACCGCCCTGCTCGAACTGGTGATCGAGCGGGATGCGAAGGGCGCCGTTGGCCTGCTGACACGCCACATTCAAAGCGGGTTTGACCACGTCATGGCCACCGGGCGTTTCGACTGAACAGCCTCAGCCCTGCGCGCTGGACAGTTCTGCCAGCTTGCGAATTGCAAAATCATAGCCCCGGATGCCAAAGCCCTCGATCTTTGCGGTGGCAGCCTTGGACACATAGGACAGGTGGCGAAATTCGTCGCGACGGAACAGCGGCGAAATATGAACCTCTATGATCGGCGCATCATAGATCAGCAGGCTGTCCAGAATGGCGATCGAGGTCGAGGTAAAGCCCGCAGGGTTGATCAGCAGACCCGCCGTCCTGCCGCGCCCCTGTTTGATCCAGCCCATGATTTCCGCCTCGCTGTCGCTTTGGCGAAAGTCGATGTTCACGCCCTCCTGCTCGGCGGTACGTCGGCACAGCGCTTCGACGTCTGCCAGCGTATCGTGGCCATAGACCTCGGGCTGGCGGGTGCCCAGCATATCGAGATTCGGACCATTGATGATCAGGATCGTTTTCGTCATGAAAGCTCCGATCTGTGTCAGCCCTTGTACCCGTAGAGCCGCGGCAGCCACAGCACGAGGTCGGGGACAAAGGTGATGATCGCGAGGCCTGCGATCATGATTGCGAGGAAGGGTAAGAGGTGGCGGATGGTGTCTCCGATCGGTGATCGGGTGATGGACGTCACCACGAACAGCAACAATCCGTAGGGCGGCGTCGCCAGCCCGATCATGGTGTTGACCACGACGATGACGCCAAAGTGGACCGGATCCACGCCAAGCGCCACCGCAGTCGGCAGGAAGATTGGCACGATTACCAGCAGGATCGCGTTCGCCTCAAGCAGGCAGCCCAGCAACAGCAGCATCACGTTCACCATCAGCAGGAACGAAATGAGCGTCAGTTCACGATCGCCAAGAGCATCGCGGATCACGTTGGGGACCTGCTCGATGGTCACGACATAGTTGAACGCCAGAGCCCCTGCGATCAGGAACCCGACGCTGGCGGTGGACCGCGCACTGTTGCGCACCGTCCGATAGGCCATGCGCAGCGATACCGAGCGGTAGAAAATCGTGGACACCAGAAAGGCATAAAGCGCGGCAAGCGCTGCAGCCTCGGTGGGGGTGGTAACACCGCCGTAAATGCCGACCAGCAGGATCACCGGCATCAGCAGCGCGGGAATGGCACGCATCGTGATGCGCGGCAGGTCGCGCAGCGGCACCGGGTCATCCACCGGATAGTCGTGTATACGCGCCTGCCATGCGTTCATCACCATCAGCAAGACGCCAAGGATCAGACCGGGCACGACACCCGCCAGAAACAGGAACCCGATGGATGTGTCGGACACCAGAGCGAACAACACCATCGGAATCGACGGCGGAATGATCGGCCCGATGATGGCCGAGGCAGCGGTGATCGCACCGGCATAGGCCCCGGGATATTTGCCATCCTTGGTCATCAGATTGATGATGATTCGGCCCATGCCAACGGCATCCGCGATGGCCGACCCGGACATGCCCGAAAAGATCAGCGAGGACACGACGTTGACGTGCCCCAGCCCGCCCCGGAACCGTCCGACCAGCGCGCGGCAAAAATCCAGCAGACGATCCGAAAGCGATCCGACATTCATCAGGTCGGCGGCAAAGATGAACAGCGGAATCGCCAGCAGCACGTACGACCCGTAAAGCCCCGTCAGCATCTGCTCGAAGGCGATGGACATATCATGCCCCTGCAACAGCAGATAAAAGACCGACGACGCCAGCATCGCGTGTCCAATCGGCAGGCCGATGATCGCCGTCATCAGAATGACAGCCACGCAGGCCCCAAATTCCCAGCTCATTCGGTTAGATCCTTGCGTACGGCTGCGTCGGACCCTGCTTGCGGCGCGGCGCGTCCGGTGGCGGCAGTCCAGAAAACCCACGCATACCGCAGGATCGAGACGACCGAAAATACCAGCGCAATGGAATAGACCCAGTTGAAACGGATATCGAGATAAGAGGTTTTCTGAATTTTCATGAAGGTCACGAAATCCCAAAGCGCCGGCAACGACCACGCGTAGATGCTTACCAAAAAGACCGAGAACACGATGCGAAACCACCGGCGCAGCCCAGGCGATACGCTGCCGTACAGGATGTCAAAGCGAATCTCATCCTCTTCGCGCGCCGATACGGATTGTCCCCACAGCAAGATCCACAGCCACGCGATCACGCACACCTCCACTGTCCAGCCCACGGGGCTGTTCATCACATAGCGCATCAGCACCTGAATGATGAAGCACACGAACATCGCGGCCAACAGGATCGCAGGTATCGCATCGGCCAAAACGCGCGCTGCATGCTTGAGAGTGATCAAGAAGGGCATTGGTTCTTTCCGCGAGAGACGAGGCTGTCAGGGTGGCACGCCTGAACGCGCCACCCCGATCTGATGGCGGATTGTTTACTCAGCCAGTGCGTTGATCGCGTCGACCATGCCCTCGGGCCAGCTTTGCGCGAACTCGGATTCCAGATATTTCTTCTGCGCATAGTCGCGGAAGGCGATCCGGTCGGGTTCGTACACTTTCAGCCCTTCGTCCTTGAAGAACTGGATCAGCTCTTCTTCACGGGCGATGTGACGCTGGGTGCTGTTGTCGATGGCCGTATCGACTGCCGTTTGTAGCGCCTCTTGCTGCTCGGGGGTAAAGCCGCTCCATAGCTCGGAACTGATCGCCAACACGTCAAAACCGACAAGGTGGCCGGTCAGCACGATCTGGCTGGTCACTTCGTAGAACTTCATGTTGTAGTCGTTGGGCAGCGGATTGTCCTGACCGTCGATCGCGCCGGTTTGCAGCGCGGTGTACACCTCAGCATAGGCCAGCGGCGTCGGGTTCGCACCGATGGCTTCGCCCAGGAACTGCCAAGCCTCGCCACCGGGCATCCGCAAGGTCACGCCGTTCAGGTCTTCGGGCTTCATGATCTCTTTTTCGGGGGCAAGGTTCACTTGCCGCGTACCGAAATAGACCGGCGCGAGTACGTGGATACCCGCCTCTTCGGTCAGCTCGAGAAGCTGCGCACCAACTTCGCTGTTGAAGGTCGCCTTCAGGTGGTCGGCGTCTTTGAACAGATACGCCGAGGTTAGGATTGACCATTCGGGGATCTGCTCGGAAATGGATTGCGGCGCGACCAGCCCCATTTCAAGGTTGCCACGCTGGATCGAGGTCAGCTCGGTGCCCTGTTTGACCAGTGTGGCCCCGTTGAACACCTGCATGTCGAAATGATCCGATACCGCATCGGCAATCTCTGCAAAGGCTTCGGCGCGGATGTCATTCTCGGATACGACGGAACTGAGGCGCAGGGTTGGTTTGTCTTGCGCAAAAGCCGCGCCTGCAAGCCCCGAAAGCGCGGTGGTGGCAGCGAGTGTGGCCGCAATTGCGGTCCGGCGGGTAAAATGTGTCATTGGTCTCCTCCCTTATGACAGCGGCCAGAAGTGGCCAAGTCTCCAGTTTTCTTTTATATGACATAACTGAAAATGTCCTACATTTTATTTTTTGAGTCTTCTCAGGCGGTGGGCATCCCCTTCGGCTTCTGAAACCGCTTTTGAGCGGCGATGCGGAAAGGCGCGTTTGGCGCGCCATAGCCGGAGTAGTCATCGCGACGCTCAACGACCTCAAAGAACATCTGACCAGCGAAAGGCTGCGAATACAGCTGGAAGAACTCGCCCGTCTCGTCAGCGTCATACAGGATGTTCTCGGACCGCATCTGCGCCATCACCTCGGGGTCGATGTCGAACCGCGCGGCCAGATCGTCGAAATAGTTGGGCGACATCGACAAGACCGGAAAACCCGCAGCGCGCAGCGCCTTGGCGGTGGCAAAGATGTCATCGGTGGCCAAGGCGATATGCTGAACCGTCGCGCCTAGCCCCTCGGCCAGAAACGAACCTGCCAGCGTGCGATGCGTCTCGGCCCCGTTCAGCGTGATGCGGAAACTGCCGTCATCTGTCGCCAGCGCACGGCTGCGCACCAGCCCATCGGGATCGACCACGTCGACCATCGGTGCTTTTTGCATGTCGAAAAGGCTGGTGTAGAACAGCGACCACGACAGCATCTCGTCATAGGTCATGGTCTGCGCGATGTGGTCGATGCGCGTCAGCCCCGCACCTGTCTCTGCCGGGGCAGCGGGCTGGAATTCGACGTCCCAGACATCGGCAAGACGTCCATCATCAATGAAATGCATCACGCTGCCGCCCAATCCCCGGATCGCCGGGATCGGCATTTCACCCGGCCCCAAGGGCTGCGAAAAGGGTTTCGCGCCAAGTGCGGTGGCACGCTGCACGGTGTCCTCGGCAGAGGCGACCGAAAGGCCGATATCGCACACGGTGGTCCCACGCACGTTCCAGGCATTGGCCGCGTGTCCCTCAGTCTCTGCGTTTAACACGATACGGATACCGCCCTGCTGCCAAAGTGTCACTTCCTTGGACACATGCCGCGCTGCCTGACGGAAACCCAGGCTTTGCAAGAGCGTTTCAAGGGCGGTCAGCCCGTCTCCGCGGGATGCAAATTCGACAAAGGCCGTGTCCCTGACCGGAACATGACGCGGTAGTTCGGGCAGATCGACGGCCACGTCCGGTTCTGCGCGCCGCACATCGTCCATCAGCGCGATCAGCGATCTGTGCCCATCCTGTGCAACGGTTCCGGGGCTCCCGCCGCGAAACTGGTCATTGAAAATCTCCAGACTGACTGGCCCTGAATAGCCCGTCGCCATCACCGCGCGCACAAAGTCGGTGATGGCCAGATCGCCTTCGCCCGGCATGTTGCGAAAGTGGCGCGACCAGTACAGAAGATCCATCTCGATGCGCGG
>JAGXHB010000240.1 GCA_024636425.1 Roseobacter sp. | reverse complement strand
TTGGGGTCTGCCATGGACGGGGTGAAATCCGCGGCCAAGTCGCTGACCGATATCGACCCTGACAGCGCGACCGGCAAACAGGCCGCGAAGCGGGCCGAGGATGTGAAGAAGATCCAGGCTTCCACCGCCCGCGCTGCGGCCGAGCGTAAACAGCGCGAAGCAAGCGAGGCGGTTGCCTATGCCGATGCGCAAGAGGCCAAGATGACGGCGGCAGAGACCGAGACGAAGACACCCGCGATCGAAAAGGCACCGGCCAAGGCCGCGCCAGCCAAGAAGGCACCCGCCAAGCCTGCGGCACCGAAAACTGCCGCACCGAAGACTGCCGCACCGAAGACTGCGCCGGCCAAGAAGGCTCCTGCCAAAAAGGCACCGGCCAAGGCTCCTGCTAAAACTGGGGCGGCAAAGGCTACACCAGCAAAGAAACCAGCGGCTCGAAAGCCAGCGGCAAAAAAGAGTGACACATGAGCGCGACGGACGATATTGACGACAGCGCCGCCCCGCTGATCGAGCATCTGGCGGAGCTGCGCACGCGGCTGATTCATTCGGTGATCGCGTTCATCCTTGGGATGGTCATCTGCTTCACGGTGTGGAATCCGATTTTCAACTTCCTGACGCACCCCTTGTGCTCTGCCTTGGCGGAGCGGGGGCAGTCGGATTGCGGACTGATCCTGATCAAGCTGCAAGAAGGTTTCTTTGTCGCGATCTCCATCTCGCTTCTGGGCGGTCTGGTGCTGGGGTTCCCCTATATCAGCTATCAGCTTTGGCGCTTCGTGGCGCCGGGCCTCTACAAGAACGAGAAGGGCGCATTCCTGCCGTTCCTGATCTCGAGCCCGGTGATGTTCTTCCTGGGGGCTGCGTTTGCGTTCTACGTGGTCACCCCTCTCGCGTTCGACTTCTTTCTGGGGTTCCAGCAGGCAGGCACGCTTGTAAGCGAGGGCGGCATTGAAGGTGGCGGCATTGCGGCCATCGCGTTTCAGGGGTCAGCGCAGGAATATCTGAACCTGACGATCAAGTTCATCGTGGCCTTTGGCCTTTGCTTCCAACTGCCGGTTCTGTTGACCCTGATGGGCAAGGCGGGGCTGGTCAGTTCCGAAGGCCTTGGAAACGTGCGTAAATACGCAATGGTCGGTATCCTGATCCTGGCGGCTGTGGTCACACCTCCGGATATCATTACCCAGCTGATCCTGTTTGTGGTGGTTTACGGACTTTATGAAGTTTCGATCTTGCTGGTGCGGCGGGTTGAGCGCAAGCGCGAGGCAAAACTGCGCGCCGAAGGTTACTATGATGACGAAGACCCCCTGATGGCGGAATTCGAGGACGAGGAAGACAAGTGAACAACGACCCGATGAACCGGATCGCAGCGGCGTTGGAGCGGATGTCTCCTCCGCCGCTGAAGGCCCCTGATTTCGACGCAGCCGCAGCCTTTGTCTGGCAGACCGGGCCGGATCATCTGGTACCCGTGGACAAGGTCAGCCGCGTCGATCTGGACCTGTTGATCGGGGTGGACCGCTCGCGCGATACCTTGCTTGCGAATACCACGCAGTTTGCCGCCGGATTGCCCGCTAACAACGCGCTGCTTTGGGGCGCGCGCGGGATGGGGAAATCGAGCCTTGTCAAAGCGGTACACGCCCATGTTCACAATACCCATGGCAGTCTGCGCATCGTGGAGCTTCAGCGTGAGGATCTGCCCTCGGTGGGCCGACTGCTGGGCCTGCTGCGGGGTGCCAGTCAGCGGTTCATTCTGTTTTGCGACGATCTGAGCTTTGGCCATGACGACGCGCATTACAAATCGCTCAAGGCCGTGCTGGACGGCGGCATCGAAGGACGGCCCGACAATGTCGTGCTGTATGCCACATCAAATCGCCGGCACCTGATGCCCCGCGACATGATCGAAAACGAACGCGGATCCGCAATCAACCCTGCCGAAGCGGTCGAGGAAAAGGTATCGCTGTCAGACAGGTTTGGTCTGTGGCTGGGCTTTCATGCCTGCGACCAGCAGCAGTATCTGGCGATGATCCGCGGCTATTGTGATGCGCATGGCGTGGAGATTGACGACGACACGCTGCGCGCCGAAGCCATCGAGTGGCAGGCGACGCGCGGGTCGCGGTCAGGCCGCGTGGCCTGGCAGTATTTCGTGGATCTGGCGGGCCGTCGCGGTGTGACGGTCAGTTGAGGTAGGGTGAGGGATCGACGCTGTCGAACCCGTTGCGGACCTCGAAATGCACAAAGGAATCGCCGCCCGCCCGCAGCTTGGCGATGGTCGCGCCCTTGGACACAGCATCGCCTTTTGACACGGCGACATCGGTGACATTCGCATAGACCGTCAGCAGGTTGTCCGGGTGACGGACCACGACGATCGGAATGCCATCGGCGCTTTTGGTGATGGCCGCGACGGTCCCGCTGTCGGCGGCTTTCACGGGGGCACCCGGTGTGCCCTGGATGTTGACGCCTTCGTTCTTGCCCTTGGAATAGGCGCGGATGATGCTGCCTTGCACGGGCGGGATCATCCGCCCGCCCGATGTGGGCTGTGTCGTTTTACCGACATTCGCAACCGGTTCGGCGGCGGGCTCAGGCGCTGATTCCGCGGCTGTAGGCTCCGCCGGGGGAAGAGGCTTGGCCGCACTTGGCGGCGTCGGCGTGGGCGATCCGACGCCAGGGGGCGTGGTGTTGGCCGAGGCGCTTTCGGGCAAGGCGGCGGTGCGTTGCGGGGCAGCTTGCTGCGGCACCGGGATCAGCAGGAATTGCCCCTCGCGGACGGAAAAATCAGCCCCGAGCCCGTTCCATTCGGCCAGTGACGCAACCGGCACCGCGTAAAGCCGCGCGATGGTATAGGCGGTTTCGCCACGTTCGACCCGGTGGCGGATCGGTTCGCGGCCTGTCTGTTTTTGCGGGTTTGGCTTGGTCGCTGTCTGGCTGGCGGGCAGCGATGTCGTCTGGACCCCGGGTGTCGCCGGGGCGCGGTTGATCGCACCGTCGGCCATAGACTGGATGTCGACGGCTGCGGTGGTAATCGGTCCGGTGCCCGATGCACCTGTCGCGGGCGACGGTTCGGCAACGCGCGTGGGCAGGGCAATGATTTCATTGGTGCGCAGCGGCACGGAGGGGTCGATGCCGTTATAACGCGACAGGCTCGCGACGTCCGTGCCGACACGGTTGGCCACCTCTGCCAGTGTGTCGCCACGTCGAGCAACCGCGACTTGATAGTTCGGATAGGAGATCACACCGCGATTGTCTGGTGCCGGCCGCGCTTCCAGCGGGCCCGTCGCAGCATCGGCCGTCGTGAACCCATCACCGAACCCGCCGCGCAGGTCATAATCGAGAGGTTGGTCACAGGCTGCCAGCAGCAGCGCGCTGCCGCCTGCCAGAACCGTCAGTTTCAAGGTACGGATCGCTGCGCTTCGGATCATCTGCTTGCCCTCGTTTTGGTGCCGCTCACGGACGCACTCTCCATTTAGCTGGAGTTCGCCTGACGTATACAGCATTTAGCTGTCTTTTCCCAACCCTTCAAGCAACGGAACAAAGCGGACCTTGCGCAATTCGTCATAATCAAGGCCGTTCGCGGTTTTCCGCACGCGGATCAGGCTTTGTACTGCATCGGACTGGCCCACGGGCACCACCATGATGCCTCCGACCTTGAGCTGGGCGAGCAGCGGGCCGGGGGGGTCTTCGGCGGCAGCTGTCACGATGATCTTGTCAAAGGGGGCCTGTTCGGGCAGCCCGAAGCTGCCGTCGCCCACGATCGCCGTGATGTTCGTCAGGCCAAGTTCATCAAAGATATGCCGCGCTTCGTGGACCAGCCGGCGGTGCCGGTCGATGGTGTAGACCCGCCGCGCCAGCTTGCTCAGGATCGCGGCCTGATAGCCGGAGCCTGTCCCCACCTCGAGCACCTTGTCGCGTGCGCTGACATCCAGCGCCTGCGTCATCAGGGCCACAACCGAAGGCTGGCTGATCGTCTGGCCACAGGCAATCGGCAGCGGCATATCCTCATAGGCGCGCGCAGCAAAGAGCCCGCGGATAAAGGGGCCGCGGTCGATCTGCTCCATGGCGTTGAGAATACGGGTCTCCGTCACGCCCTTGGAGCGCAACGCGTAAAGAAACTGCATCTTGCGCTCTGCATCGGTGATGCCGTCATCGTCGGTCATGTGTTGATGGCTTCGAGCGTCTTGAACGCATCATGTGCGGTCAGGTCGGCGCGCATCGGGGTCACTGTCACATAGCCCGCAAGGTTCATCGCCGCGTCCGACCCCGGTGCCGTCGGGATCTGCTGATCCGCGCCCAGAATCCACAAAAAGCGCCGGCCCGAAGGTGACACATGCGGTTTGGTGGAAAATCCCGTTCCCTCGCGCACCCCTTGTGCTGCAAGGCGGATGCCCGCGACATCGCCAGCAGCCACAGGGGGGAAGTTCACGTTAAAAAACAGCCGGTAACCGTGATCATGCGCAGGGGCCGCATCAAGGATCCGGCGGACAACATCCGCGCCATGCTTTGCCGCCGCTTCGAACGGGTCATCAAGATCGCGGTTCGCGGGCCCGTAATACTGTGACATCGCAATCGCGGGCACACCTTGCAGTGCTGCTTCGAGCGCACCACCGATGGTGCCAGAATAAAGCGTGTTTTCAGCAGCGTTATTGCCCCGGTTCACGCCCGACAGCACCAGATCGGGGGGCGTGTCCTTCATCGAGTCGTGGAGCGCTGCGAGAACACAGTCGGCCGGGCTGCCTTCAACGGAATAGCGACGCGTCCCGATATGTTCGACCATCATGGGCCGTGTGTAGCTGATGCAATGACCGACGCCCGATTGTTCGTAAGCGGGGGCGACGGTCCAGACCTCGCCATCGGGGCCTGCGATTTCGGTTGCGATGGCGTGGAGCGTCTTCAGTCCCGGTGCGTGAATACCGTCATCATTCGTGATCAAAATGCGCATAAATTCCCCTTTCCGCCTTGATAAGCGAGCGCGGTGGGCGCGGCAAGGCAGGAGCCTCCGGCGGGGATATTTTTAAGCCAGAGAAGGGGCCAGTGTGGCGATGATCCGGTCAGCCTGAGATTTCGGCGTGTTCAGGGCAGCGCGGCTTTCGCCCGGATGAAACCGTGCGCGTGTGGCCGTGGGCATGGGCGCGGGCGTCATGATATGGACCTTCGGCCCGATGCTGGCCGTTTCGGCCTGCCAGCTTTTTGCGAGGGCAATCTGGGCCGCCTTGGTCGCTCCGTAGCTGCCAAAGAACTTTGCCGCAACGACCGGATCATCAAAGAAAACCGCCTGACCCGCTGTGCCAAGCAAAGGGGCAACATAGGTGATCAGGGTCGATGTGGCGGTGATATTGCAGGCGACGGATTTGGCCATATCCTTGGGGTCGATATGGTCCGCCGGAGCAAGGGGGGCGGCGTGGATCGCCGTGTGAAGCCACAGGTCAAGCGTGCCCCACCTGTCGAAGATGCCGCGACAGAGCGTTGCCATCGCGGCGTCGTTGGTGATGTCCATCGGGGCCAGCGTAGCGCTGCCGCCACGCGCTTGGATCCGGTCGTCCAGCTCTTCCAGTGCGCCGGTTGTCTTGGCCACGGCGATGATATGATGCGTGTCACAAAGTGCTTCGGCCAGGGCGGCCCCTAGGCCACGCGACGCGCCGGTGATGAGAGCTGTTTTTGTCATGCTTCGGGCTTTGCCCCAGAGGACGGGGCCCGTCAAGGGCGGCCGGCCAAGTTAGGGGTGCGTCAGTTCAGCTTTGCGGCAGGGTCAGGGTAATCGCCCGCCCGCGTTTCGCCAGCACAAGGCTGTCGTCGCCAATTGCCGCAACGATCCCATCACTGATTTCGTCGTTCAGCATGACGCGCCGGATACGGCCCCGGCTGTCGCGGACCAGCGCCCCCGGATCCGTCAGGCTGCCAAAGGTGCCGATCAGCGTCAGCTTCGGTAGCGAAGCCTTCTGCGTCGCAAGATCAAGAACCTCGGCGGGGGTGGGGGTGCCTTCGTCGTTCGATGCCATTTTCTGCCTCTTTGCGCCCTTTAAGAAACGGGCCTGTTTGCTTTCTTCGCTGCAGCTAGCAAAGGCAAACACTGCCCGAAAGAGGGTGCGGTGGGGGCTGGCGAAGACTGGCTTAGCGATCGGCGAGGCTTTGCCAGCGCGACGGACGCAAAAGGCGCAAGCGGGTTGCACCCGGCTTGCGCCTTTTAATTCTTATTGAGAAGCGTCGCCGTTATTCAGCGGCGGGCTTCATCTCGAATCCTTGCGTGATCTGGTCACTTGGCGTCACCGGATAGTCACCCGTAAAACAGGCGTCGCAATATTGCGGACATTTCGCATTGCGGCCTTCGGCTTCGCCAACGGCGCGATAAAGACCGTCGATCGAGATGAACTTGAGGCTATCTACCTGCAAATGATCGCGCATTTCGTCTTCGGACATCGTCGCGGCGAGCAGCTTTTCTCGTTGAGGTGTGTCGACCCCGTAAAAGCATGGCCACGCGGTCGGAGGAGACGCGATGCGGAAGTGCACTTCCTTGGCACCGGCATCGAGGATCATTTCCTTGATCTTGCGGCTGGTGGTGCCGCGCACTACCGAATCGTCCACCAGAATGACCCGCTTGCCGCGGATCAGCGCACGGTTCACGTTCAGCTTGAGACGGACACCCATGTTGCGGATCTGTTCTGTGGGTTCGATGAATGTCCGGCCCATGTACTGGTTGCGGATGATCCCCATTGCGTAAGGAATACCCGATTCGAGGCTGTATCCGATTGCGGCAGGGGTGCCGCTGTCGGGCACGGGGCAGACCAGATCGGCATCGACGGGGCTTTCCTTGGCCAGTTCGCGACCAATCGCTTCACGGGTTTCATAGACGGAACGACCGCCGAGGATGCTGTCAGGGCGGCTGAAATAGACATGTTCGAAGATGCAAAAGCGCGAGGCGACGCGGCGGAAGGGGAAGTGGCTTTCGACGCCGTTTGCAGTGATCACAACCATCTCGCCCGGTTCGATCTCGCGCACGAACTCGGCACCGATGATGTCGAGCGCGCAGGTTTCGGAGCTGAGCGCCCAGCCGTCGCCGACGCGGCCCAGAACCAAAGGTCGCACGCCCAAAGGATCACGGACACCGATCAGCTTGGTGCGCGTCATCGCGACGATGGAAAACGCACCTTCTACCCGACGCAGGGCATCTTCCATGCGTTCGGGAATGTTGCGCTGCAACGACCGGGCCATCAGATGGATGATACATTCGCTGTCGGAGGACGACTGGAAGATCGATCCGCGCTCGATCAGCTCGCGGCGGAGCGCGTTGGCATTGGTGATGTTGCCATTATGCGCGATCGCGGCACCGCCCATGGCGAATTCGCCAAAGAAAGGCTGGACGTCGCGGATCGCCGTCTGGCCCTTGCTGCCGGACGTGGAATAGCGCACGTGCCCGATGGCAATTTCGCCGGGCAAGGTTTCCATGATCTTTTGCGAGGTGAAGTTGTCGCGGACGTAGCCAAAGCGGCGGGCAGACTGAAAACCGTCGACCGGATCATAGCTTACGATCCCGCCTGCCTCCTGACCGCGGTGTTGGAGCGCGTGAAGGCCGAGGGCCACAAAATTCGACGCATCGGCAACACCGACGACGCCGAACACGCCACATTCTTCTTTCAGTTTATCGCCGTCATCGGCGTCTCGCAGGTAGGATGAATCAAAGGGATGTGCGGGGGGCATAATCTTGGACAACGGGGCAACTCCGAATCCGGTAAGGGGACGACGCCTATGTAGGCGCTCCTAGGTGGGATGTCACCCCGCTGTCACATTTAGACACGATTGCGGCTGACCTTGGCGCACGGTTGCACCTTGGGTCATCAGATGGCGCAGTTGCCGACAAGCGCTTCATAGCGTGTGGTGATCCAGCCAAGCGCCGCTTCGGGGTTTTGTTCTTCGATCTGACCGGTAAAGCGGCTGAAAACCTGCGCCGACCGGCTGTCGTCCACCATGGTCAGCGTCTGGCCGGTGATCACGGTATCGTAAACGAAAAAGGCGATCGCAACGAGCAGGATGCCACGGGCGACGCCGAACAGAAACCCAAGACCCTGATCCAGACCGCCCAGAACCGACCGCTGCACCAGCGACGAGAAAAGCGGTGTGAAGATCGACACGATGATAAGGGCGATCGCAAACACGATTGCAAAGGCCCCGATGATGGAAAGTTCGCAACTGTCTGCCAGAAACTCGCCGATGAACGGGATTTCCGAGACCAGCGGTTCGACCTGCGGGGCGAACAGGAACGCCAGCACGGCCGCTGCGATCCAGCCGACGATGGCCATCAATTCGCGCACAAGCCCGCGACCATAGGCCAAAAGGGCGGAAAGGACGATGACAAGCGCAACGACGCCGTCAATGATGGTAAAGCCTTCCATGATCGTCTTGCCTTCCTTGGGGGAGCCGTCAGCCGGCCCCGAATATTTCGCCTACAAATCCGGTCAGATCGCTCATGGTATTAAGCGTGATTCCGTTTTTGCCGACCGGCTTTCCGCCTGCCGGCGCAATCGCGCTGGTAAAACCAAGTTTTTGCGCTTCTTTCAACCTGTTTTCGGTCTGTGTGGCGGGTCGCAGCGCACCTGACAGGCTTATTTCGCCAAAAACGACGGTTTCAGCGGGCAATGCCACATCTTCGCGGGCGGAGAGCAAAGCGGCTGCAACCGCCAGATCGGCGGCAGGTTCGGAGATCTTCATGCCCCCCGCAACGTTCAGATAGACATCAAGCCCCGCAAAAGGGATGCCGCACCGCGCTTCGAGCACGGCAAGGATCATCGCAAGCCGCCCGCCATCCCACCCGACAACGGTGCGCCGCGCCTGACTGTGCGGGGAGGGGGCCACAAGCGCCTGCAATTCACACAACACCGGCCGCGTGCCTTCGATGCCGGCGAACACCACCGAGCCCGCAGCAGGTGTCCCGCGTTCGGACAGAAACAACGCCGACGGGTTGGTCACCTCGGCCAGCCCGCCGCCTGTCATTTCGAAGACGCCGATTTCGTCGGCGGGGCCAAAGCGGTTCTTGACCGCACGCAGGATGCGGAACTGGTGGCCGCGCTCGCCCTCGAAATACAGAACTGTATCGACCATGTGTTCGACCACACGGGGGCCTGCGATCTGGCCGTCCTTTGTGACATGCCCCACCAGAATGACCGAAACGCCGGTGCGCTTGGCAAAACTGGTCAGCTCGTGCGCAGAGGCGCGGACCTGACTGACGGAGCCGGGGGCGCTGTCGACATTGTCGGCCCACATGGTCTGGATGGAATCGATGATGGCAAGGTCCGGCCGCTCGGCCTCCAGCGTGGTGAGGATGTCGCGCAGGTTGGTTTCGGCGGCAAGCTTCACCGGCGCGTCCGCCAGCCCCAAGCGCTGCGCGCGCATCCGGACTTGCGCCGATGCTTCCTCTCCGCTGACATAAATGGTCTTGAGCCCCTGCCGCGCAAAATGCGCCGCGGCCTGCAACAGAAGCGTCGATTTTCCGATGCCCGGATCACCGCCCACCAGAATGGCCGATGCCGCCACAAGGCCGCCGCCCAACACGCGGTCAAGCTCGCCGATGCCGGATTTGCTGCGCGGCGGGGGCGGTTCATGCGTGGTCAGGTCTGTCAGCAACATCGCACTGCCGCGCTTGATGCCGAGGGATTTGCTGGGGGGGCCTGCGGAAATGCCCTGATCCTGTTGTATCGTGTTCCATTCGCCGCAAGCGTCGCATCTGCCGGACCACTTGTTATAGGTCGCACCGCATGCGTTGCAGGAGAAAGTGACGGGTGTTTTGGCCATGCGCCTTTCTGTCCGACCCCGCGGGCAAGGTCAAAGCAAAAGCAACAAACCGATCTGGCTATTCCGCGGCTTTGGCCGGAATTTCGATGATACGCGGATCGGTGTTCATCGGGCTGCCCGATACCGTGCGTTCCAGACCAAGCTCCGGCATGATTTCGCGCATCTCGTCGCGCAGGCGGTCAAGCTGTGCGGCGGCGACGCTTTCTTCAAGCTCGACCTCGTGAAGCCAGTGCTTCATCTGGGTCGAAATATTCTTGGCCTGCACCAGACGCTCGTTGAATTGCTCGATCTCCTGCTGGCGCTGCTTGAGGAAGTTGCGCGCGCGTTCAATCTTGTCATCGGCATAGACGGTCGCAAGTTCACGCGAAATATGGCTCATCTGGGCGGCAATTTCGAGGAGCGAGGGCTCCAGCGTGCTCAGATCGGGGTGATCACGCAGATAGGCAAGGCGTTCACGGACCGAATCAAACTCTGATGACATGCGGAACGTATCGGCCCGGTCGGCGGCATGCACAGCCGCATAGGCGCGCGCGACATCGTCCATATTGATCGCAAAGCTGCGGTGCGAATTTTCAAGCCGCATGATCCGCCAGTTCGACGGCAGGAAAAAGCAGATCCCGATGGCCAGAACCGTCAAACCGGTTTGCGCGTAAACTCCTGCATTTTCGATCACATTTCCGTCGTAACTGAGGGGGATTTCGATCCAGGGCATCGCGCCGAAGATGGCCATGACGGTGGCCCAAGACAGCGCCAGTGCTGCACCGACAAAAACAATCAGCGCCAGCCGCTGAAGAAGAAACTGAACAAGTGAAACAAGTGCGCGCAAATGAGACATCAAACCACCCCCATGGCCATATCGGCAAGTTTATGCCGATTAACGCGTCACACGAAGGAGAAGTTCAGATCTCTCGCAAATCAATACTTATGTTGCGTATTTGCCCCAGGTCACGGCGCAATTGTTTCCAAAACCTGCAAATTGGAAGGCTATCCTTGGCTTTGTTGCGTTCTCCAGTGGATCCAGAGGGACATAAGGATGCAGCCCGTGAAGAGATAGAGACCCCAGGCAACCTCGATGCGGCCGATGCCAATGCCCTTGGCGACCGTGATGTAAAGCGCGATCAGAAACACATCTGCCATCGCCAGCTTCCCGATGATGCCGAGGGCCGGCAGGGCGCGCGGGCTGAGACGTTCAAATTGGACCAACGCCAGCCCGATGGTTTTGACATAGGGCGCAAATAGCGCAAACACGGTGACCACAAGCGCAAGGAAGATATCGCTGGCCCACAAGGAGCGCACACCGCTGAGCACGGAGATTTCTGTCAGCCCGAAAAGCGGCAGCACACCTGCGCGCAACAGCGGTGCTGTCCAGGCGATGGGGTAGAGGACCAGCAAGGACAGATTCAGCGCACGCAGCATGAGGTTTTCCAAGATAGGAGGCGCTGGCGCGCCACGCGATTTTTGCGATCTGCTGC
>JAGXHB010000239.1 GCA_024636425.1 Roseobacter sp. | reverse complement strand
TCCCTGCACCGACCTTTCAAGCGGTTCTTCATGCCGTGGCGATCCTACAAGAAGTGGATCAACAAGGATCTGACGCCAACCTTCGAGAATGAGAAGATGATCGTAGTGGGCGTCAATTCGGTTGATCGCTTCTCGTGGCAAACGGGGCGTCTGTCGTCTGGGCGGATCAACGATGCGTGCAATCTGATGAGCGAGGCAGAGAGGGGAAAGGCGCGCGTTCTGGTGGTGCATCATCCACTTGAACACCCCGCGACCACGAAAAAGAAGCCGATTCCCGGTGCCGAAGAGGCGTTGGACAAGCTTTTGGACTGTGGTGCTAACCTGATCCTGTCGGGGCACCTTCACACGTGGCATGCCGACAACTTCACTGTCGAGTCCGGGACAACGACGGCTGTGCAGCTTCACGCCGGCACCAGCCTGTCCTCGCGCGTGCGCGGAGAACCGAATGATTTCAACGTCATCGACATTTCAGACGACCACATCAAAGTCGAACGGCTGAGCTTCAACGAAGATATGCGGGGCTTTGAAACGACAGAAGCCCGGCATTTCAACCGGACTTCTGATACTTTGACGGAATAAAGGCTGTCTACGCCAGGGTGCGAACGACTTCCTCGCGGGTGAAAATCTCGATCACATCGCCGGGGCGGATGTCTTCGTAATTCTCAAACGCCATACCACATTCCTGACCCGATGGCACTTCGGCCACTTCGTCCTTGAAACGCTTGAGCGTCTTGAGCGTACCCTCGTGGATCACGACATCCTCGCGCAGCAGGCGCACGCCAGCGGCGCGGCTTGCCTTGCCTTCGGTGACCAGACACCCGGCAACCTTGCCGACGCCAGTAACCTTGAACACTTCCTTGATGCTTGCGTAACCGATGAAATGCTCGCGGATTTCGTTGCTCAGCAGACCGCTTGCGGCAGCTTTCACATCGTCAACCATGTCATAGATGACCGAGTAATACCGGATCTCGACACCCTTCTGATTTGCTGTCGCACGCGCAGACGCATTGGCGCGGACGTTAAAGCCGATGATCGGGGCATTTGACGCCTCGGCCAGACCCACATCAGTGTCGGTGATCGCACCTACACCCGAATGCAGAACACGGACGCGGACTTCGTCGTTGCCGATTTTCTCCATCGCCTGAACGATCGCTTCGGCAGAACCCTGCACATCTGCTTTGATCAGCAGCGGCAGCTCCTTGACGGTTTCATCCGCTTTGGCATTTGCCATCAGCTGTTCCAGTGTCGTCGCAGCACCCGCAGCGGCACGTTTGTCTTTCGCCGCTTTCTCGCGATACTCAGCGATTTCACGCGCCTGCGCCTCGGTGCTTGTCACGTTCAGAACGTCACCGGCAGCAGGTGTCCCATTCAGACCCAGAACCTCGACCGGTACAGATGGACCAGCTTCCTTGACGCGTTCACCCTGATCGTTGATCAGCGCACGAACCTTGCCGTACTGCTCGCCCACGACGAAGATATCGCCTTGGCGCAAGGTGCCGTTCTGGATCAGAACAGTCGCCACGGGGCCACGGCCCACATCAAGCTGCGCCTCGATCACGGCACCAATGGCGGCGCGATTGGGGTTCGCTTTCAGTTCAAGAAGTTCCGCCTGAAGCGCAATCGCCTCCAGCAGCTCATCCAGACCTTGGCCGGTCGTAGCCGAAACCTCGACATCCTGCGTCTCACCGGACATCTTCTCGACGATGACCTCGTGCTGCAGCAGATCGGTGCGGACTTTGTCCGGGTTTGCTTCGTACTTGTCGATCTTGTTGATCGCTACGATCATCGGAACCTTGGCCGCTTTGGCATGGTTGATCGCCTCGATCGTCTGGGGCATGACGGCATCGTCCGCCGCGACAACCAGTACAACGATGTCAGTGACCTGAGCACCACGGGACCGCATGGAAGTAAACGCGGCGTGGCCGGGCGTATCCAGGAAACTCAGAACCTGACCCTTGTCAGTTGTGACCTGATAGGCCCCGATATGCTGCGTGATGCCACCCGCTTCGCCAGATTGCACTTTGGCTTTCCGGATCGCGTCAAGAAGCGATGTCTTGCCATGGTCAACGTGACCCATGATCGTGATGACCGGAGGCCGCGTGATCAGATCTTTCGGATCGTCTTTCTCTTCCTTGATGACATCCTCGACATCAGCATCGGAAACACGAACGACCTTGTGACCAAATTCTTCGATGATCAGTTCCGCTGTATCGGCATCGATGGTTTCGTTCTGCGTCACCATCATACCATTGTTCATCAACGCCTTTACGACAGCACCGACGCGTTCAGCCATACGGTTTGCCAGTTCGGAGACCATGATTGCCGGCGGCAGGTTCACGTGCCGGACGACCTTTTCGCGCTCGACCGTGCCACCCATTGCCTTCTGGCGCTGGCGTTCCTGCTTGCGCTTCATCTGCGCCATGGACCGCTGGCGACCACCTTCGCCGCCGGTCAGCGCCTGGTTCAGCGTCAACTTGCCGGAACGGCGGCTGTCATCAGCGCCCTTGTTGCGCTTGTTGGTTTCCTCGCGGTCGGCTTCTTTCTTCCGCGCGGCAACGGGTGCTGGCGCACCCCCTTTGGTGTTGGGCAACTTGGCAGCAGCAGGCTGTTCAGCGGGTGCCGCAGCAGCAACGGCCGCAGCCTCTGCTTCTTTCTTGCGACGCTCGTCTTCTTCGGCCTTGGCTTTCAGGCTTTCCTCGCGCTCGCGCTCTTCAGCCTCCTTGGCTTCCTGCTCGGCACGGCGGCGTTCCCGGTCCTCGGCTCGAGCCTGCTCATCGGCAGCACGGGCTTCGGCCTCTTCGGATTCGCGGGCGCGGGCTGCCTGAACAGCTTTCAGGCGGCGCTCCATCTCTGAATCGGTGATGCCGGCGGGGCGCTTTGATGGATCCCCCAGATGGGCATTGCTGCCAGGCGCGGGCTTTGCACCTGCGGGTTTGGGAACCACAACGCGCTTGCGCTTGGTCTCGACCACGACGTTTTTAGTGCGTCCGTGGCTAAAGCTCTGCTTTACGTTACCTGGGCGCGAAGGTGCACCCCGCAGGCCCAATGTCTTTTTGCCGTCACTATCGCTCATGAAGCTCGTCTATCCTTTCGGGTGACCGTTGCCACCCTCGTTTATGCGCACGCCTTTTAGCCGCTGAGCTTCCTCTACAACACGAGAGGTGAGTCCACCAGAGGCGAGCGCCCCATGTATCACAGTTTGACGTCCGAATGCCAAACCCAATTCGTCTGCCGTCAACCAGCCAATGTAGTGGCCAAAGTGCGGCGTGCTTAATTTCGACTTGCCGCGTCCGGAACCATCAACCGCCTGAATCAGGACTTCGGCTTCTTCCATCTGCAACCAACCTTTGACCTTTTCGTACCCCGCGACGGCCTTACCGGCCTTGCGCTGGAGCGAGATCAGATCAATCACCCGGCGGACAAGCTGCTTTTCAACCTCGTCCACCAATCCTTCGTCAACCTTCACAGGTTGCTTCGCCGCACGGGCAAACAGCCCTTTTTTGGCGGCTTTTTCCAGTGCCACGCGATCGGCGGCCACATACATGCCCCTGCCCGGCAGTTTTCCCATGACATCCGGGAAGACCTGCATGTCAGGACCAACAACAAAGCGGATCAACCCGTGCTTGGGCTGCACTTCGCCGGTGGCGATGC
Organism: Roseobacter sp.; assembly: GCA_024636425.1. Classification (GTDB taxonomy): domain Bacteria; phylum Pseudomonadota; class Alphaproteobacteria; order Rhodobacterales; family Rhodobacteraceae; genus Sulfitobacter. Next base: position 5,888 of record JAGXHB010000239.1, on the reverse strand, counting down.
ATTTACGCTCCGGACCATCGTCGCCATCTTTAGAAACGCCACCGCGCACCATATGGTTCCCCAAGGCCTGCGATCAGGCCTCGGCCTCCTCGTCATCTACTTCGTCTTCATCGGCTTTTGGCTCAAGCTCTGCCGGATCGACCCAACCCAGAAGGACACGCGCTGTCATAATCAGATGTTGCGCCTCTTCCAAGGTCATCTCGAAGGGTTCAAGTGTCCCTTCGTCCTTTGTGCGCACGCCGTCAACTGTTGTCCAGCCACCGGCAAGCTCCCAATCGGCGCAGGTGGCAAAGTCTTCAAGCGTTTTGACGTCGTCCTTCGCCAGTGCTTCTATCATTTGGGGTGTCAGACCCTCAAATTCAATAAGCGTGTCATCCACGCCCAAGGCGCGGGCTGCGTCAAGCGCGGCTTTATTCTGCGCCTCAAGCACATCACGGGCACGGGCCTGCAATTCGCTGGCTGTGTCTTCGTCGACGCCGTCGATCACCAGCAGTTCGTCAACTTCGACGTAAGCGACTTCTTCAAGGTTGGTGAACCCTTCTGACACCAGAAGCTGGGCAAAGAATTCGTCCAGATCAAGGTTGTCCATGAACAGCTTGGTGCGCAGCTCGAACTCGGCCTGACGGCGCTGGCTTTCCTGCTCTTCGGTCATGATGTCGATGTCCAGACCCGTCAGCTGCGACGCCAGACGCACGTTCTGACCCCGACGGCCAATGGCGAGGCTCAACTGCTCTTCCGGCACGACGACTTCGATCTTTCCGGCTTCTTCATCCAGAACAACCTTGGTGACTTCAGCAGGCTGAAGCGCGTTCACAAGGAACGTGGGCTGGTCTTCATTCCACGGGATAATGTCGATCTTTTCGCCCTGAAGTTCGTTCACGACGGCCTGAACCCGGCTGCCGCGCATACCGACGCACGCGCCGACAGGGTCGATCGAGCTGTCATAGGAGATCACGGCAATCTTGGCGCGCGATCCGGGATCACGGGCAACGGCCTTGATCTCGATGATGCCGTCGTAAATCTCGGGCACTTCCATCTTGAACAGTTCGGCCATGAATTCGGGCGCGGTACGGCTCAGGAAAATCTGCGGCCCGCGCTGCTCGCGGCGCACATCCTTGATGTAGACGCGGATACGGTCGTTCGGGCGATAGGATTCGCGACCGATCTTTTCGTTGCGACGCAGGATCGCTTCGCCCGCGCCCACATCGACGATGACGTTGCCGTATTCCTCGCGCTTGACCAGACCGTTGATGATCGTGCCCGCGCGGTCCTTGAATTCTTCGTACTGACGGTCGCGTTCGGCTTCACGAACCTTTTGCAGAATGACCTGCTTGGCCGACTGTGCAGCAATCCGGCCCATCTCGACCGGCGGCACTTCTTCGGCAAATTCCTGACCGATTTCGGGGTTGGCCATATATTGCTTGGCCTGTTCGACGGTGAATTCCGCCTGATAGTTCTCAAGCTCGTCATCGGCGACAACCGTACGGACGCGGGTAAAGGTCGCGCGGCCAGTCTTGCGGTCGATGTGTACGCGGATGTCCATCTCCGCGCCGTAGCGGGACTTTGCCGCACGGGCGAGCGATTCTTCCATCGCCTCGACCACCAGACCGGGGTCGATCATCTTTTCGCGGGCAACTGCTTCTGCGGTTTGAAGCAGTTCAAGCTGGTTGGCAGATGTAATGGCCATTTAGTCGTCTCCCTCAGAGGACCCTTCGGTCTCGATGTCATCGAATTTTGTTTCGTCAATTGCACCCGACGCTTTGCGCTGGCGCAGCATTTCCTTGATCAGATCGTCGGTCAGGACGAGTTTGGCATCCGTCAGCCAGTCAAACTTGAGACCGATCGTGCCCTCTTCGACGTTGATCAGCACTTCGTCACCCTCGACACCCGCCAGTTCACCCTTGAAGCGGCGGCGGCCATCGATCAGTTCGCCGGTTTCGATCTTGGCCTCGTATCCTTCAAACATCTCGAAATCCTTGAGACGTGTCAGCGGGCGGTCGATGCCGGGGCTGGAAACCTCAAGCGTATACTCATCCAGTATCGGGTCTTCCACATCCAGCACTGCACTGACGGACTGGCTGATCAGTGCCAGTTCGTCCACTTCGATCCCGCCTTCGGGACGGTCGGCCATGATTTGCAACGTGGTTTGTTTGGCCGACATCAGGCGGACGCGCACCAGTTCAAATCCCATATCCTCGATCACCGGAGTGATGATCTCGGCCATGCGGCGGTCAATGGCGGCTTTTGCAATCAGGTCGTTGGTCATAGTCTCACTTATCGCGCTGCTGATGTGCAGGCATAAAAAAACGGGCGCGCGGCCCGTGTTCAAGATCGGTGGAGCGTTTGGTTTGGACCCGAACGCGCCGCTGTTGAAAGACGATATACGCCTAGATCCTCGAAACCGCAAGGGCTGTCAGGCAAACCACCAGCGTTCGGCCGCGCGCAGGTTATCCAGCGGACGATGCTGCCCGGTCTTTGCGGGCATGGCGACACCGCGCGATACCGCATGCGTCACCCCGCGCGGCGACGGCAGCAGGGCAATATCGTCAAACCCGACCAATGCCTTGGGGTCGCGCAGATCCGCCGCTTCGACTAGGTATTCGGCCAACGCCTGCGCGCGCACCGGTTCGGACGGAATCGAAACAAGCTCGACACTGTCAAACCAGCCGACCGATGTTCCCTTATAATGATCTGCCACGCGATCAGCCAAAAGCTGCTGGCCCGGTGTGAACCGTCGCACCTGATAAAGCCCGGTACCGATTCCCGCATCCATCGCGTGACGGGGCCGGATCACATGCTGCGGCGCACAGAGCGTAAAGGGCAGATCCATCGCGGGTTCTGCCAATGTGATACGGACCTGATGTGCTGCAGTGGCTGCAACTTCGCCCTCCAGTTCAAGCGACGCTACGATGTCCTTGGCTGTCATGGGCCGCCCGTCATGAAATCTGACGTCGTTGCGCAGGTCGAAATGCCATACGCGCCCGTCAGCCGACCCTTGCCACCCCGTCGCCAGTTCACCGCGCAAGGTGCCATCCGCAGCGATTTCGGTCAGTGTGTCGAAGATCAGGCCCTGCCGCGCCACCTGCATGAACAAGCCAAATCCCTGCGCCCAGCTGTCGCTGCGCAACGCACCCGAAAGCGCCATCCGCAGCCGCCCGCCCCTGTTGGGGAGTGATGCAGCCGACACGCCCGTCGCGGCAAGCAACGCGGCGGCAGCGCCGGTGGCAAAAAGCGCGCGGCGGTCCATCACCGACCGGGTCATTGGGCCGCGATCCTGTCCATGGTGCGCACCAGTTCACTGCTGATCCCCGGCTCGGACAACGCATGTCCAGCATTGCGCACCATCTTGAGCTCGGCATTGGGCCAGACCTGCGCCAGATGATACGCGCTGGTCGGGGGGCAGATCATGTCATAACGGCCCTGAACGATGACGCCCGGGATATGGGCAATGCGCGAAACATGCGCGAGTATCTGCCCGTCAAACTCAAGAAAACCGGCGTTTGTGAAATAGTGATTCTCCAGCCGGGCGAAGGTGCGGGAATATTCGCCCGGTCCTTCATGCGTACCGCCCGATGAATGAATGGAAGCCAGCGCGTTTTCCCAAGCCGACCACGCCTTGCCATACCTGACCTCGGTCTGCATATCGCCGCTGAACAGCCGCCGGTGGTAGGCCGCGATCATATCATCGCGCTCGTCTTCGGGAACAAGGCTTACGAAGCGCGCCCAAAGGTCGGGCCAGAATTTACCGGCACCCCCGCCATAGAACCAGTCAAGTTCGGCCTGCGTCATCATGAAAACACCGCGCAGCACGATATTGCGCACGCGGTCAGGATGGGTTTCCGCATAGATCAGCGCCAGCGTGGCGCCCCAGCTGCCGCCAAAGGCGATCCATTTCTCGATGCCCAGATGCTTACGGATACGTTCGATATCAGCGACCAGATCCCATGTCGTGTTGTTGGTCACCGATGCGAAAGGCCTGGACCGACCGCACCCCCGCTGATCGAACAGAATCACGTGATATTTTTCCGGATCGAAATAGCGTCGCATCGACGGGCTGCACCCGCCGCCGGGCCCGCCATGCAGCACGACCACCGGAATACCGGCAGGGTTGCCGCACTGTTCGAAATAAACTGTATGACCGTCGCCCATATCCATCATCTGCTGATCGAACGGGTCAATCGGCGGATAAAGATATTGCACTGCGCGCTTTTGGTCCGGGAATTTGTCCATTACAGCCCTATATAGTTCCTCACGCCATCAGACCATAGAGAGATCGAAATGCAAGCGTCACAAACCACAGTCGACCCCGCCGAGATCGAAAAGTTTCAGGCCATGGCGGCCGAATGGTGGGACGAGAACGGCAAATTCAAACCTCTTCACATGATGAACCCGTGCCGGCTGGATTACATCACCACCCAAATCGCCGGTGAGTTCAACCGCGACCTGAAATCAGCCGAGCCGTTTCGCGGGCTTCGGCTGCTGGATATCGGCTGCGGCGGTGGATTGTTGTCGGAGCCCATGGCGCGGCTCGGGGCCGAGGTCGTCGGTGCAGACGCGGCTGAGCGCAACATTCCCGTGGCTCAGGTTCATGCCGAGCAATCCGGCCTGACGATCGACTACCGCCACACCACCGCCGAAGCATTGGCCGAAGCGGGCGAGCAATTCGACGTCGTGCTGAACATGGAAGTCGTGGAACATGTCGCGTCCCCTATCGATTACCTGATCGCCTGTCGCACGCTGCTGAAGCCCGGCGGGCTGCACATCTGTTCAACCCTGAACCGCAACCCCAAGTCGTTCATGATGGCGATCGTCGGTGCCGAACACGTGATGCGCTGGCTGCCGAAGGGTACGCATGAATGGAACAAGTTCATCACCCCTGACGAATTGTTCGACCTGCTGCGCAACGCAGGGATGACGCCTGTGGATCGCAAGGGGTTCGTCTTCAATCCGATCACATGGTCATGGCGGCTGTCGGATCGTGACCTGAGTGTGAATTACGTAACGGCCAGTACCAAACCGGACTGAGCATTACCGGTCAGCGTGACGCCGCAGCGCCCGCAGTGTTTCGAGCGTGCCGCGCACCTGCTCTTCGCCAAGTTCATCTGCAACGTCGCTGATCAGGGGTGTGATCGCACGGATCGCATCATCACGGGCATTGCGTCCTGCCGGGCTGATCGCAACCATCTTGCGGCGGGCATCATCCCAATCGGGACGGATATGCACATATCCCGCCCACACCAGCTTGTTGAGCGTGTTGGTCATCGCCCCGCGCGTCACGTTGAAGGTTTCAGCCAGTTGCGCGGGCGTCTTTTCCCCATCATGCCAGGCAAGATTGTTCAGAACCGAGAAATGGGAAATTTCCATACCTTTCGGCAGCACCCGCGTCAGGCGGTGACGCATGCGCTGATCTGCCGACAGCAGTTCGCTGATCAGGGTGATCGCAAGGGCATTTCTGTTCTCGTTCATCAGGCGACTACGGTGCCTTGAAATCGCGCCGGTTGGCAAGGCTAGGAACGCGCTTTCGGGCGTCTTCGACCCGGTCCATGTCCAGATCAAACAGGTAAACTCCGGGCGCTTCGCCGGCATCCACCAAAACCTCCCCCCACGGTGCCACAGCCAGGGAGTGACCATAAGTGTTGCGGGTCTTGTTGGTGGCACTGGCATGTTCGCCCGTCTGGGCGGGTGCCAGCACAAAGCACCCCGTTTCAATCGCACGCGCGCGCAACAACATGTGCCAGTGTGCAGCGCCGGTAACGGGTGAAAACGCGGCAGGCATCGTCAGGATCTGCGCCCCTGCATCGGCCAGCGCCTGATACAGATGCGGAAAACGCATGTCGTAGCAAATGCTGAGGCCAATCCTGGCGAAGGGCGTTTCAGCGACGACAGCG
>JAGXHB010000238.1 GCA_024636425.1 Roseobacter sp. | reverse complement strand
GCACCAGATTGGGCATGATGATCGCACGGGCGAAATGGGCAGCAGTGTACGGCAGCACGGCGAGCAGCATGTCGCCATCGCGCAGGTGCAGGTGCCAGTCATCGGGGCGTCGAAGCGTGAGAGTAGGTGTCATAACGGTCAGCTAGCACAGCCCTTGGAGCGGCGCTAGAGGGTGGTGCCAGACCGATCGGAGGGTGCGTCCGGGTCTTCTATATTGGCGTCTTCGCCCTCGACCTCGGCGACGTCTTCCCCTTGCGAGGCGAGCAGTTTCAACTCGGCCTCAATCAGTTTCTTCTTGCGCACGAATCTCGGGGCCTGCATGCGCGATGTCACAAAGCGGCACAGCAACAGGATCAGGCCTTTGCGGTCCTCCCTCTCCAGAACACTCAGAAGGTTTTGCAGGTACTTGCGATTGTCACGCCGTGCGCGAAACAGCTTCGCAAAGCTCAGGTCGGTCAGCGCGTCTTCTGCGGCAAGGTTCAGCAATGTTTCAAGCTGGTCCAGCTGCAGCAGCGACGATTGCAGCGCGATGCCCATGCGCCGCATCCGCAGCTTCTGAACATTGGGGCGCATGAACAGGCTTGCATGCATCGCGTCGAGCGTCACCTTCGGGTCGTAGATGACAAAAGCTTTTTCGGCGGCGTCCAGCATATCTGGCGCATAGCCGAACCGAGAGTTGAAATCGGTGCGGAACATCTCTTTGAAACGGTCGTCCCATTCGGCCACCCGCGGATCCAGCGTTGCTTGGGGCTGGATGGCGATCACACGGGCCCCGGGGCAGGCAACGGAATAGGCGGCAGCAGCGTAGCCCCCCGGACCTGCACCGTAGAACACGACCGTTTCAAATTCATCAAAGAACCCGTCGTCGATCAGACGGTCGAACAACGCAAAAACAGCCGGATCCCGAAACCATGTATCGCCATGCGACACAATGCTCAGGCTCGACCAGCCGTAATTGCGCACCATGTCCCAGCCCAACGGCTGGCTATAGGCTGACAATGCCCTCAGGCCCGACACCGTCTCGAAGGAGACCAGCAGGGTCGATCCGCGCTCGACAAAGATCGCATGGTGCTTTTTGCCGAGATCCTGAAAGAACCCGTCTTCCTCTGCAATCTGGGCGACTGCGCGCAGCCAGTCGTCCTTGGAAAGCCCTTCCATGGAGGTGTCTATCGTGAAAGGGGCATCACTCATATCGCGTCCTCAAAGAAAATATTGCGCAATTTGTCCACGCTTTTGATCCGGGCTACCCGGGAAATGCGGCAGAAATGCGGAAAACTGATGCGCATTTGAAGCATTCTGTCTGACCCGGTCTTTGCCGCGCCGGGCCCGTTCCAAAGTCGGCACACGCTAAATTCACCCACAAAGGGCGCTTCACCCTTGACCGAAGGAATCCAGAATGCACCTTGGTACGACAAGGGAGAATATAATGAACAACCTGTCATCCATCGACGCCGTCCAGTCCATGCTGTCGGCGCAAGGGTACATCTGCGGACGGGCTTTGGGAACCGTCGTGTTTCTGAGTCTGACCTTGGGACGGCCTCTTTTTCTCGAAGGCGAGGCGGGCGTCGGCAAGACGGAGATCGCCAAGGCGCTGGCGGCAGGGTTGGATCGCAAACTTATCCGTCTGCAATGCTACGAGGGTCTGGACGCGTCTTCGGCAGTCTACGAATGGAATTTTCCAGCGCAGATGGTGGCGATCCGCACCGCTGAAGCCGCAGGGGATACGTCGCGCAAGGCGCTGACGACTGAACTTTTCAGCGATGACTTCCTGATCGAGCGCCCGCTTCTCGAGGCGATGCGCCCGGATGCGCGCGGCGCACCAATTCTGCTGATTGATGAGCTGGACCGCACCGATGCCCCGTTCGAAGCTTTCCTGCTCGAAGCGCTCGGCGATTTTCAGGTCACCATTCCCGAACTTGGCACGATCAAGGCCCCCGAACCGCCCATCGTGATCCTGACCTCGAACCGCACCCGTGAAGTGCATGATGCGCTGAAACGGCGCTGTCTTTATCATTGGGTCGACTATCCGAATTTCGAGCGCGAGATGGAAATCCTTGCGGCGCGCGCGCCCGAAGCGTCCGAAAACCTCAGCCGCGAGGTGGTGGCCTTTGTCCAGCAGTTGCGCACCGAGGATCTGTTCAAGAAGCCGGGCGTGGCCGAAACCATCGACTGGGCGAAATGCCTGCTTGCACTTGATGTCATCACCCTCAGCCCCGAAGTGATTTCCGACACGCTGGGGGCGATCCTGAAATACCAGGACGACATTGCCAAGCTGCAAGGCTCCGAAGCCAAACGCATCCTCGATCAGGCCAAAGCCAGTCTGGAGCCCGCACAATGAGCCTGTTCTATATTCCAAATGGATCTAAATCCTCGGGGGTATGGGGGCAGACAGCCCCCATGACGTAAACGGCATGGTCGAACTTCCCGATCTTGAACTGCCCGACGATCCGAAACTTGCGGGCAACATCACCCATTTCGCGCGGGCATTGCGGCGCGCCGGCCTTCCCATTGGTCCGGGCCGCGTGATCGACGCTATTCGCGCGGTTGAAGCGGCAGGCTTCACCGACAAACGCGATTTCTACTGGACGCTACACGCCTGCTTCGTCAACCGCCCCGAGCATCGCACTGTTTTTGCCCAGCTTTTCCGGCTTTACTGGCGTGACCCTCGGTACCTCGAGCATATGATGGCGGCGATGCTGCCGGCGATCCGCGGCGTGCAGGAAGACCGCCCTGCCGCGCCCGCCGAAAAGCGCGCAGCCGAGGCGCTGCTGGATGGGGCAGAGGCCCCGGAGCGTCCCGGGACAGATGGCAAGGAACCCGAGGAAACCCTGATCGAGGTGGATGCGAGCCTGACCATGTCGACGCAGGAACGCCTGCGCAACCTTGATTTCGAGCAAATGAGCCTTGCCGAGATGGCTGAGGCCAAGCGCATGCTGGCGCGGCTGGCGCTGCCGGTCAAACCGATGCCGTCGCGGCGCAGCATGGTGTCATCCAATGGCCGAATCGATGTCGCGCGCACGATGCGTGCCGCCCTGCGACGTGGCGGTGAGATGAACGCGCTCGCGCTCAAGAAGCCCCGCCCGCGCTATCCCAATCTGGTGGTGCTGTGCGACATTTCCGGCTCGATGAGCCAGTATTCCCGCGTCGTGCTGCATTTTCTGCACGCCGTCAGCAATGCGAGGGGGGCTGGATGGGCCAAGGTCCACGCGTTCACCTTCGGGACACAGTTGACCAACATCACGCGGCATCTTGCGACCCGCGATGTGGATGCCGCGCTCAAGGCGGCGGGGGCGGAGGCGCAGGACTGGGAAGGCGGCACCCGGATCGGTGCCTGTCTCGAGACGTTCAACCGCGACTGGTCGCGGCGCGTCATGGGGCAGGGTGCCGTGGTGCTGTTGATCACCGACGGGCTGGACCGCGACGCGCCCGAGGAACTGTCGCGGCAAATGCAGCGGCTGCATCTTACAGCGCGGCGGCTGATCTGGCTGAACCCGCTGCTGCGGTGGGACGGGTTCGCGCCCAAGGCGGCGGGCATCCGCGCGATGCTGCCCCATGTGGACAGTTTTCGGGCGGGCCATTCCATTGCCTCGCTCGAAGAACTGGCCACCGTGATTTCCCGCGCCGATGACACGGGCGAGAAAGCACGGCTGATGGGGCTGATGGATTAGGCGAAAGTTTCCGCAAAACTGCTGTGGTAGATCGCACTCAGCTCGCTCAGGGGGGCAGATACGCCGCCAAAGCTGACATTGTCGCCGCCGAATTTGCCCACAGTTTCCAGATGCAGACCTGCCTTGGAGGCAGCGATCATCAACCCTTCGGCCTGATCGAAATTGCACGCGATCAGATAGCGCGCCTGATCCTCGCCAAAAAGCACCTGCGTGTCGGCGGACTCAAGCGTGACGCCAACGCCCGCCTGATCGGCCATTTCGAACGCCGCCAGCGCCAGCCCGCCGTCCGACAGATCGGTACAGGCTTTGATCAGTGCGCGGTTTTCGCGGATGAATGTGCCATGGGCTTTTTCGGCGGCCAGATCGACATGGGGCGCGTCCCCGTCGCGGCGGTTGAACACTTCCAGCAACAAGGCCGACTGCCCCAGATGCCCCGCAGTCGCGCCGAGAACCAGCGCCACATGCCCGTTGCGGACATCCTTGCCGATGATCTCATCAGTATGCGCCAGCAGCCCCACGGCACCGATGGTGGGGGTCGGCAGGATGCCCTTGCCGTCGGTTTCGTTGTAAAGCGACACATTGCCGGACACGATGGGCATATCAAGCGCGGCGACGGCTTCGCCGATGCCTTTGATGGCGCAGACGAACTGGCCCATGATCTCGGGCTTTTCGGGGTTGCCGAAATTGAGGTTGTCGGTCGTGGCCAGCGGCAGCGCGCCCACGGCGCACAGGTTGCGATACGCTTCGGCGACGGCTTGCTTGCCGCCCTCGAAGGGGTTCGCCTTGACGTAGCGCGGCGTCACGTCGGAGGTAAAGGCAATGGCCTTGTCGGTGCCGTGGACGCGGATGATACCTGACCCAAGACCGGGCGTGCGGGCCGTATCGCCCATCACCATGGTGTCATATTGTTCGTATACCCACGCTTTCGACGCGTAGTTCGGGCTTGCGATCAGGGCGCGCAGACCATCAATCGGGTCAATGCCGGGCACATCGGACAACGGCTCAACGGCGGGGGTTTCGACCCAGGGGCGGTCGTATTCCGGGGCGTTGCCGGACAGCGCTTTCAGCGGCAGATCGGCTTTGACCTCGCCATTGTGCACGATCAGGAAACGATCTTCCGCTATTGTTTCGCCAACGATTGCAAAGTCGAGATCCCATTTGTCAAACACGGCCTTCGCTTCGGCCTCAAGCTCGGGGCGCAGCACCATCAGCATGCGCTCCTGCGATTCCGACAGCATCATCTCGTAGGCGGTCATCGCGGCTTCGCGGGTCGGCACCTTTTCCAGATCCAGCCGCACGCCAAGATTGCCCTTGTCGCCCATTTCAACGGCGGAACAGGTCAGACCCGCAGCACCCATGTCCTGGATCGAGATCACGGCACCCGTCGCCATCAGTTCCAGCGTGGCTTCCATCAGGCGCTTTTCGGTGAAGGGGTCACCGACTTGCACCGTGGGGCGCTTGTCTTCGATGGTGTCGTCGAATTCGGCCGAGGCCATGGTTGCGCCGCCCACACCGTCGCGGCCTGTCTTGGCCCCGAGATATACGACCGGCATGCCGACGCCGGACGCGGCGGAATAGAAAATCTTGTCCGTATCGGCCAGCCCTGCCGCAAAGGCATTCACGAGGCAGTTGCCATCATAGGCCGTGTCAAAGCGGACCTCTCCGCCCACTGTAGGGACGCCAAAGCAGTTGCCGTATCCGCCGACACCGGCCACGACGCCGTGCACCAGCTGGCGGGTCTTGCGATGATCAGGTGATCCGAAGCTCAGGCTGTTCATCGCCGCCACGGGACGCGCCCCCATGGTAAAGACATCGCGCAGAATGCCCCCCACGCCGGTCGCGGCCCCCTGATAAGGTTCGATATACGAAGGGTGGTTGTGGCTTTCCATCTTGAACACCAGCGCCTGACCGTCGCCGATATCGACGATGCCGGCATTCTCGCCGGGGCCGCAAATGACCTGCGGGCCATCGGTGGGCAGGGTGCGCAGCCACTTCTTGGAGGATTTGTAGGAGCAGTGTTCGTTCCACATGGCCGAAAAGATGCCAAGCTCGGTGAAGCTGGGTTCGCGCCCGATGATGTCGAGGATGCGCTGATATTCCTCGGCGTTGATCCCGTGGCTCGCGATAAGCTCTGGCGTGATGGCTGGTTCGGTCATGCTTTAATATCCCCCTGGCAGATATGGCGACACTCTTAGTCGAAGGCTGGGGCGGGGAAAAGGCCAAAGGCGGAAAGGGCATCGGCCAAAAAAAAGGCCGAGCACGAAGCTCGGCCTAGTCCAACAGGGAGGTATGAAGTGACAGCCCGGAGGCGTCCGTCTTCATAACGCCGAATTAAGCGGCAGTTGCGCGCGGATCAAGGCGCGAATGAAGTATTATTAGGCATGCCGGATATGCGATTTTTGCATGGCTAGGCATTTTCCTTGCTGCGCAGGAGTTTGCGATGCGAAATTATCTCGTCCTGGACAAAATCCTTGAAGGCGGCAACCCGCTTGGAGGCGCGCAATTCTTCCGGATAGGCCAGAAACACCGGCACATCCGCCGACTCGGTATCGGGCAGTACCTGAACGAGGTCCGGAAAGTCCTGTGTCAGATAGTCTGGCAGCACGCCGATCCCCAGATTGTGGATGACTCCCTGAAGCACGCCGAAATAGTTGTTCACAGTCAACATCGAGCGCACATCATGCATCATCAGTTGCTGGACCAGTTGCAGACCCGCGCTGACCTGATCGCTGTCGGTGTTCTGGCAGATCAGCCGGTGCTGGGCCATATCCTCAAGCTGGACGGGCGTGCCATTTTCAGCAAGATACTTGGGCGACGCGTACAGGCACATCTTGATCATCATCAGCTTCTTGCGCACCAGATCGGCCTGCGACGGCTCTTTCATGCGGATGGCGACATCGGCTTCGCGCATGGGCAGGTCCAACACGCGCTCCTCAAGCATGAGATCGACCTTGAGGTCGGGATATTTCTCGTAAAGCTTGGGCAGGCGGGGGGCCAGCCACAGCGTGCCAAAGCCGGTGGTCGTGGTCACGCGCAATTCACCGAAGACTTCCTCTTCGCTGTCACGGATGCGGGCGGCGGCGGTGTCCAGCCGCTTGCTCATCGCGACGGTCGCATCAAATAGCAGTTCGCCTTGTTCGGTCAGGATCAGCCCCCGCGCATGGCGGTGGAAAAGGTTCGTGTTCAACTGTTCTTCAAGCCCGCGGATCTGGCGGCTGACAGCGGATTGCGACAAATTCAGCTTGTCGCCCGCGTGGGTCAGGCTACCCGCATCGGCAACCGCATGAAAAATTCTAAGCTTGTCCCAATCCATGAGGACGCCCTTCCATGAAGATGGTGTGATAACGCAGGAGACCGGAGAATATCCTAAGGGTGTGCTTTAAAACGCAGCTAAAAACAACCCTGCGCAATGCTGCAACGCAGAAAAGTTACCTCCTTTGTCGGGTTTGAAGCGCGACAGGGTGGGTGCAGCCAGTCCATCACCAAAACTTGCGCCGTCTGTCTGCTAGACAGGTCAGCTTTTGTGACCTAGTATAAATCAAGCATCTGATCGCACGTAGGGGAGAACGCGCCATGAGTACGCAGAAAATTTCACTAAACGACCGCTTCGATCTGGAAAAATCGCCGGTGCTGCTGAACGGCACACAGGCGCTTGTGCGCATGATGATGATGCAGAAGGCGCGTGACCGCGCAGCGGGGCTGAACACGGCAGGCTATGTGACGGGCTATCGCGGTTCGCCCTTGGGTGCCGTTGATCTGCAAATGGAACGCGCCGCGAAATCCCTGAACGAATATGACGTACTGTTTGAGGCCGGTCTGAACGAAGATCTGGCCGCAACCGCACTTTGGGGCAGTCAGCAGGCGGAATTACGCGGAGAGGGCAAATACGACGGCGTTTTCGGTTTGTGGTACGGCAAGGGGCCGGGTGTGGACCGCTCGGGCGATGTCATGCGACATGCGAACATGGCAGGATCGTCCACGCACGGCGGCGTGCTGATGGCGATGGGGGATGACCACACTGGCGAATCCTCGACCGTGCTGCACCAGTCCGAATGGGCGATGATGGATGCCTATATGCCCATTGTCAGCCCGGCGGGTGTGCAGGAGATCATGGACTACGGCATCTACGGCTGGGCCTTGTCGCGGTTTTCGGGGCTTTGGGTCGGCCTCAAGACGATGAAGGACACGGTCGAAGCGACATCGGTCGTCAACGGTGATCCGCACCGGATGCAGTTGGTGACACCGGATTTCGACATGCCCGACGGCGGGCTGAACATTCGCCTGATCGACACGCCTCATCTGCAGGAATCGCGGATGATCGACTACAAGCGCTACGCCGCCGAGGCATTTTCCCACGCCAACAAGATCGACAAACGCATGTGGGGCAAGCCCGGTGCCAAGATCGGCTTTGTCGCCGCGGGCAAGAACTGGCTGGATCTGCTACATGCGATGAGCCTGCTGAACATTGATGAGGCCGAAGCAGAACGCTTGGGCATCACGCTTTACAAGGTCGGGCAGACCTTCCCGCTGGATATGAAGGGCTTTCACACATGGGCCGAAGGGCTTGATCTGGTTGTTGTGGTTGAAGAAAAGCGCAAGCTGATCGAGATCCAGATCAAGGAAGCCCTGTTTTCGGATACGCACCGGCGTGTCTATGGCTGGCACAAGGGCGGCGGTGCCGGGATGGAGCATGGCGAAGAGCTGTTCCCGACCCGTGCCGCGCTGGACCCGATCTGGATTGCCGACAAACTGGGTGCGATCCTGATCGAAGAGGGGCGCAACACGGACGGCATCAAGGCGGGGATGGAGGCGCTTGATACCGCGCGCCGCGCCGATAACGCCGAAGACATCGCCGCGCGCACGCCCTATTTCTGTTCGGGCTGCCCGCACAACACTTCGACCAAGTTGCCGGAGGGCAGCCGGGGCTACGCGGGTATCGGTTGCCACTATATGGTGCAGTGGATGGACCGCGAAACCACTGGCTATACCCACATGGGCGGTGAGGGCGCGAACTGGATCGGTGAATCCCACTTCTCCACCCGCGAACATGTATTCCAGAACCTTGGCGACGGCACCTATAACCACTCCGGCATTCAGGCGATCCGCGCCGCTGTGGCGGCACGGACCAACATCACCTACAAGATCCTCTATAATGACGCGGTGGCGATGACCGGCGGCCAGTCGAACGAAGGCGATCTGGACGCGCCGCGCATCGTGGCCGAACTGACCGCGATCGGGGTGCAGAACATCGCCGTTGTTTATGACGAAAAGGAAGACGTGAACGCGGCGGATTTCAAAGGTGTGCCCATGTACGAGCGCGCCGATCTGCAGACCGTTCAGGAGAACTTCACCAAGCACAAAGGCGTCAGCGCCATCGTCTATATCCAGACATGTGCCGCCGAAAAGCGCCGCCGCCGCAAGCGTGGCCTGTTCCCCGATCCTGACAAACGCGTCTTCATCAACACCGACGTCTGCGAAGGCTGCGGCGATTGCGGCGTTCAGTCGAACTGTGTGTCCATCGTTCCGGCAGAGACCGAACTGGGACGCAAGCGGGCCATTGATCAATCGTCGTGCAACAAGGATTTTTCCTGCCTTAAAGGGTTCTGCCCGTCTTTCGTGACGCTGGAAGGCGCGCAAATCCGCAAGGATCCGACGACCGAGGTCAAGATCCCCGATCTGCCGATGCCGACATTGCCCGCCATCAACGGGACGCATAACGTGGTCATCACCGGCGTCGGCGGCACAGGTGTTGTGACGATCGGTGCCGTGCTGGCGCAAGCTGCGCAGATCGACGGCAAGGGCGCGGGCATGATGGAGATGGCAGGGCTGGCCCAGAAGGGCGGTGCGGTGCATATCCACTGTCGTCTGGCGAACCGGCCCGAGGACATCAGCGCCATTCGCGTCGCCACGGGCGAGGCAGATGCGCTGATCGGCGGTGATCTGGTGGTATCGGCAGGGACCAAGACGCTGGGCCTGACACGCGCCGGGCGGACCGGCGCGGTGGTCAATTCGCACCAGATCATCACAGGCGACTTTACCCGCAACACCGAATTCCAGATGCCCTATGATCGCCTGACGCTGGCGCTTGAAGCACGGTTGAAGGATGATGTCGCATTGTTTGATGCATCCGATCTGGCCAAGGCGACCTTGGGGGATTCGATCTATTCCAACATGATGATCTTTGGCGCGGCGTGGCAAAGAGGTCTGATCCCGTTGTCGCTTGAGGCGTTGCAGGAAGCGATCCGTCTGAACGGGGCGGCGGTTGAACGCAACCTCAGGGCCTTTGAACTGGGGCGGTGGGCCGTTACGCATCCCGAGGATGCTGCCAAGGTACTGTCGCCCAACGTGCTCAACCTGCCCAAGACGCTGGACGAAAAGATTGCCTACCGCATGGATCATCTGACCGCCTATCAGAGCAAGGGGCTGGCGAAACGCTATGCCAAGATGTTCGCGCAAGTGACCGACGCGAGGCTGAAAGAGGCGCTGGCGCTCGGCTATCACAAGCTCTTGTCCTATAAGGACGAATACGAGGTCGCGCGGCTGTTGAAGACCACGCGTGCGAAGGTGAAGGCTGAATTTGATGGCGATCCCAAGATCACCTACAACCTCGCCCCGCCCATGTTGTCGAAAACCGGTGCCGATGGCCGGCCGATGAAACGCGCCTTCGGGGAAAG